>JABSPC010000003.1 GCA_013215515.1 Crocinitomicaceae bacterium | reverse complement strand
GAGTGGGCATAATATTATCGAGTCTTATATTCATGCAATGTTTTGCCTTTTATTTTCAATAATCGTTCCAATTTTACTTGGCTCATTGATTCTTTTCGAAATAATTTATCACAGCATTCAGCATGTCGTTTTCGGCTCCATGGTTAATCCATTGAGATTCAGGATGCCTTCTAAGCCACGTCAATTGCCGTTTTGCATATCGACGGGTATTTTGTTTGATTTTTTCGACAGCCTCTTCCAGTGTTGAATGCCCGTCAAGGTAAGTAAATAGTTCTTTGTATCCAACGGTATTAAGAGATGAAAGATGGCGTTGATTTTGAACCGATTGAGCTTCCTCTAGAAGTCCGGCTTTCATCATTAGATCTACACGCAAATTGATCCTGTTATATAGTACTTCCCGATCATGATTTAAAACGATTCGATGCACTTTAAATGGACGAGGACTTGGTTTTTGTTTTCTTAAATCAGAGAATTTTTCACCAGTCAATCGAATTACTTCAATAGCTCGCTCAATACGCATCGCATTGCTTTTATCAACTTGCTCGTAGTATTCTGGATCGGATTCCATCAATTCAACCAACAAGGGCTCAAGGCCATTTTCTTCAAGCTCTTTTTGAATCTGCAATTTTACTTCAGCAGAATTAGGGATGTTGTCTAATCCAATACAAAGTGCGTCAATGAACATTCCTGAACCGCCAACCAATACAACCACATCTTTTGATTCTAATTCTTCTTGCAATACTTTCATTGCTTCTTCTTCAAACTGGTATGATGTTACTTCATCTTTGATTGAATGTGAATCAATGAAATAATGAGTAACACCATCTTGTTCTTCAACAGAAGGCTTTGCTGTTCCAATGGAAAGTTCTTTATAGAATTGACGTGAATCAGCAGAAATGATACTCGTATTGAAGTGTTTTGCTACAGCAATGCTCAAGCTCGTTTTACCACTTGCTGTTGGTCCCGATATGACAATTAGGTGTTTGATGGGGCAAAGGTAGTTATGAATTATGAATTATAAATTAAGAGTTTTGAATTATTGATGATTAGGTGACCATAAAATCAGTTATCGTTCTCGTCAATTATCCCATTCTCTGCAGAAGAATGGTATGATTGCCGTTTATTTCTTTGTAAATGTGATTGAAATGTAGAGCCCAATTCCTCCAAAGATTACTACGATTACTCCAAATATCGTGTACGGTGCTGATGGTAAAAAGAAAGGGATACTTGCTAACATAAAGATTCCTGATAGAACACCAAGTAGCGATCGGAAAATCGTTTTGTGCTTGATGATTAATAAACCTGCGAAGAGCAATTGAAGTACAATGAAGCTTATTAAAACAAGCATGTAGATGTACATGATATTTTCCAGCATAGAATCCATTCCTGAGTTGAATCCACGACCGTCGAATCTTGTGTGATTGCTAATTAAAGGGCTTGTAAACATGGTGTTAAGTTAGTAAGTTTTTATTTCTTACTAGCGTAAAATGCAAATTCAATGCCGAAAATGATTGAAGTTAAAGACGCATTATACGCTCCTTCATCTTGTAGAGTATAACAATATATATTAATCAATATTGGGTTGCCCACTCCATGTATCGAGCAGTGACAGATTCAATGTAACGATACGTTGTTGTGCCTCGCATCATACCATTTCGTACGACTTCGTCTTGATAATATTCTTGCTTAGAAAGGTTGAGAAGCATGACTTCAACATTGTCTTTCCATTTTAAATGGTTGAATCCGTGTTTTTTTGCCAAACGAGAAGCATCTTGAATATGCCCACGGCCAGCGTTGTAAGAAGCTAATGCGAACTTTTTCCTTTCGAACTCATCAGGCACCTCGCTCCAGAATTTTTCATCTGCCATTAATTTTTTGGCTGCACCCATAATTTGAGTTCCAGGTGGTGAGTCAGGAAATACACCATAATGCGGACCAGTATTGGGCATAAATTGCATCATTCCATAAGCACCGCCAAAGGATAAGGCTTCTGGATTGAATTTGGATTCTTGATAGGCTACAGAAGCAATTAGTCGCCAATCCCAACCGCTCATTTCGCCTGCTTTTTTGAACAGTTCATCGTACTTTGAAATGTTTGTGCCGTCTAATGTCGAATGGTCTTTCTTGCGATTACGGGCTATATGTGGCATTTCGAAGTACTTTCGTTTGATGTACTTGTATGTTGACTTTCCCTTAAATTCAATGAGCCAAGCATCTAGTTTCGCTTTTAACAAATGACTTGATTTTCGAATCCCAAAAGCCATTTTTTGCTTGACTGATAGATCCAGTCCGGCGTAAATGTTCGGGAAAAATTGCTGATTGACTCGGGCCACGTTGTCTTCGGTTATAGTATAATCTATAAGTCCTAAAGAAACCTGTTCAATGAGTTCTTCACCACCAATATTACCTTTTACTCCCTCAATATTGATCGAATCACCAATTTCTTCCTGAAGATGTTCAAGCCGCTGATAATAGCTTGAGTTCTTCCAGACATGTACTTCCTTTTGAGCCAGTTGTGACGGGTCGCTAATTAATTCGGCTTTCCATTCTTCCTCTTCCATGTCTTCCCATCCATCAGGCTTTCTTTGGATTAGAACCTGCTGCGTAGTTATAAATGGTTCAGAAAAATTAATGACTTTGTTACGATCATTGGTAATGGTGTAATTACAAGCAATCAAGTCGCCATCACCACGGTTTAGCATTACGATCAAGCTATCGAGGTTCTTTACAATTTTCACTTCAAGCGATACGCCTAAATTTTCAGCGAAGAGATTGAGGAGTTCATACTCAAACCCCATTTTTTTTCCCTTGTAGATAAAGTAAGATGTTGTACTGTTTTCGGCTAGAACTGTTAGTTTTCCTTTTTTGATTATTTCAGGTAGATCAAGTTCAACACCCGGTCTTTGGAATGTTTTCTCAGCAGTCTTAACTACGTCATCTTTTTCCATAACACAGCTAGACACTGAAATCAGGACGATAGTTAATAGTGAGGCCGACAAATATCTAGCTTTAGAAAAGCGCAATTTTTTAAGCATCCTACCTAGCAAATTATGGCTTTTTTATTGGATAAGCCTAAAAATGGAGTTATAGTTTTCAACAATTGGCGCTAATTATTCTTAAAATAGCTTTCAAAATATGGGATGGCATCTGACATAAACTTATTGAAGGCCAGTTCAATAGATTCTTTTCGTTCAAGGAAGATATCAGGGGCCTTTCCAAGTGCATTTTCAAAAGAGATTCTAAGAGAAAGTCCAGAACAAGCTTGAGTTAATCCAGAATGATTACGGTATTCGTACAGCCAGTCAAATTCTTTCATTTTTCCAATCATGAATTCGAATGGGTAGGAATATTGTTCTGGTGTTTCAAATTCTATCGCGTAAAAGTCTTCCACAAATTGCTTCAAATCCTGATTGTGAAATTTACTCCAATTCCTAGCCAACAGATGATCAAAGTAGAGATCGACTGCTATTGCTGAAATTTTCGGAAGGGGATTGTACAGTTCACGAAGCAATTCTAAAACTACAGGATGGGTATCAATATAATTATCAATTGTTCTATGCAATTTAACTCCATCTTGAATTTTCCGCGGTAAGTGGGAATAATCTTTTCCTTTAATGTTATCACCGAGAAGATTGGCGTACATCAATTGAGGATCATTGTTCGAGAAATAGAGGTGACCTAGAAAGTTCATATAGCGTCAGGCGCGGAAATCTTATTCTAGTAAGGTGCAAAAAAAATCCCTCTCAGCTAAGCCAAGAGGGATATTTTTTAATATTCATCTTCGTTAAAGAGAAAATCTTCTCTCGACGGATAGTCGGGCCAAATTTCTTCAATACTTTCGTAAGTTTCACCTTCGTCCTCTAAAGCTTGGAGGTTTTCAACCACTTCAAGAGGTGCTCCAGCTCTAATTGCAAAGTCAATTAACTCGTCTTTTGTTGCAGGCCATGGTGCATCTTCTAAATATGATGCTAATTCTAAAGTCCAGTACATAATCCTCTTGCTTTGTTGTGTTGTTTGGCGCAAATGTAATTTTTATTCCTTTAATTCCAAATTAATGGTGCAAATTAATATTTGCGTTAATTGTTTTTCAACTCTACATCCTTGGTTTCCAGTGGATTTCGTTCGTCTTTAAATCTGATGATAGCTTTCTACTCAAAACGAACATATAATCGCTTAGACGGTTCAAGTAAGTGAGAATTACAGGATCAATTTTTTCATTCTCATTTAAGTCAACTACGATTCTTTCCGCTTTTCTACAAACACAACGTGCAATGTGGCAAAACGATACAGTTGTGTGTCCTCCAGGAAGAATGAAACTTTTCATCGGTTCCAATGTTTCTTCCATTTGATCAATCCAATTTTCAAGATTTTCGACATCCGAATCTTTCAATTGAGGTAATTCCATTTTCGTTCCTTTGGGATCGGCTGCTAATAACGACCCCATTGTAAATAATCGATCTTGAATTTCAAGAAGTTGCTCCGTTTGAGAAGTACTAATTTCTTGATCTCTAATTAGTCCCAAATAAGAATTGAGTTCATCAACAGTTCCATAGGATTCTATTCGCATAGAGCTCTTCACTACTCGAGTTCCACCTATAAGTTGAGTCGTTCCAGAATCACCTTTCTTTGTATAAACTTTCATTTCTGTTCTGATTCTTCGTTTAACGCTTCTCGCCTTGATTTTAAATCAATAATTCTCGCTATTTTCCCTTGATTTCTAATGTTCTTAGCTGTTTCAGTATGGTAATCGTGTCCAGTTTCTAAGAAATTAATTTGGAATTCTAGCCATTCAATATCTTCAAAATCTCTTCCGAAATCTGACATTTCTTGTCGAAGCTTTTTTGAAATACTTAAATAATCTGGTCGCCCAAGGTAATCGTGATCTGCATCACTCATTATCTCCTCAAGGAGGGTTATTGGTTCTACATCAAATTTGGTTGCCAAAATAATTCCTTTAATAACTTCAATTTGAACATCTGAATAACCAAATCGGGGTAACATGGACTCTGCTATGCTCGCGCCAAAATATTCGTTACTGTGATAATGACTGATAAAGCCTGAATCATGGAAGAGCACTGCAGTTTTTAATAGTAAAAGATCTTCGCCTTTAACGCCTTCAAGATTGGCATATCGAATTGCCGCCTTTTCGACATTCAATGTATGCGGTAAATCATGATATGATATAGTTTCTGGGAGCAATGATTTAAGGCGGTTTAAAATGTACACCCTCATTAGCTCAAAGTCCATGGATGAAAGATCACAGATGCTTCTCAATAAACCATTTGCGGAAGTTCCTTCTCGATCCAATGCATATTGATCTTTGATCTTTTCAAGGTAGAACATTTCAATGCTTCCTCCACGTTTGTGAATTTCAATTTCGCCTCTTGAATGAGAAGTGAAGTACTTATTTACATTATCTTCAATAGAAGATGTAATCGTAATATATCCTCGCTTAGATGCACTCTCTGCTCGTGAGGCTATATTCACCGTATCTCCCCAGACATCAAAACTGTATTTCGATGTTCCAATAATTCCAGCTACCAAAGGTCCCATGTGAAGCCCAATTCTAATTTGCCAAAAATCCTTTTTCATGGCAACAGCAATATCTCGCTCTTTACGCATGAATTCTCGAATCTCAATAGCGGCTAGGCAGGCTCTCACTGCTGACTTGGGTTTGTTCTCTGTAACTCCAGATAACGCCATATAAGCGTCACCAATGGTTTTAATTTTTTCTAGCTTGTATTTTTCAATAATCTCATCGAATTTGGTGAAGTACTTTTCCAGTTTTCGAAGTAAACGAAGTGGTTTAACTTTCTTTGCTTTGGATGAGAAATCGACGAAATCGGTAAATAATACAACGCCGTGATCGACCCTTTTAGGTGAGAATTTATTGTTACTACTGAGCTCTTGTAAAATCGTGTCAGGAAAAATATTACTCAATAATTGACCGATACGTTGATCCTTGTAGAATAGTGATTTGTAGACATCAATTTTTGATCGAACAAGATTCGGACTAAACGGGAAGGTCAAATAATCGACAGCACCCTGATTCATTCCTCGAACAAGTTTTACACCTGGGCGATCATCCTTTGTTATAATGATGATATAGTTGTTCTTGAAAATACTCGTGTCGTGAATGGAAGAGATGTTCGATAATCCATCTTCAGACTCGTCAATATTAATCAAGTAAATTCCAATTTCCTTTTTTTCAATGATCGGCAAAGCGTCCTTAATCGACTCGGCGAGTAGGACGTTGTTTCCACCACCGGATAGGATTTCCTTTAGTCCTATTCGAACTTTAGGGNCGGAGTCAATAATCAATATATTTATAAATCTTTCCACTAAAACTGAATATCGTTGATTGAAATTGGAGAACTACTAAGTTCTAATATACGTTGAATTACAGCATCCACAGCAGCGTCAGGACAAGAAGCGCCGGATGTTATAATTATTCGTGTTTTTTCTTTTTTTGGTAAGAACGAAGAATGTTCTTCAATATTCTTTGAATGAATGTTGAATGATCGAATTTGATCTGAATCAATTATTTCATCCTTTGTTTTTATAAAATGCGTTTTAAATTTGGGCTCGAGCAATTCAACTAAATGAGTTGTGTTACTGCTGTTGTAACCTCCTATAACTATTGCTAAATCTGCTTCAATATTCAATAGTTCTATCGTTGCGGATTGATTGTCATTTGTTGCGTAGCACAATGTATCTCGGGTATCGGCAAAATGTTCTTTAAGCGATTCGTTGTCATATTTTTCAATCATTGTGTTTTTTAGAAAGTCTGCAATCTCTTGCGTTTCTGTCGCCAACATTGTGGTTTGATTTACAACACCAATTTTATTTAAATCCTTTTCGGGATTAAATCTAATAGAGAGCCTTCCTTCGAATATACTCAAGAATTCAGAGTTTGAAACTTTTCCAAGAATGAAATTCGCAATTATTCGTGCTTCATTCAAATCTTTGATGACAATAGAGGCAGCGTTTTCTTTGCTGTGTGAAAAGGTGGCTTTCGTTTCTTCATGACTAATTTTCCCGTGAATAATAATCGTATGATCACTTTTCCCGAGTGTTGCAGAGCGGTTCCATACCTTTTCCACAAAAGGGCAAGTGGTATTGTATTTGGCCACGTCAACCCCCTTGTCAATTAGAATTTGTTCCGTTTCAACCGTTGTTCCAAAGGCAGGGATAATTACAATATCATCGGAATGAATTGTATCCCAGTCAAGTAATTGATTTCCTTGAGTATCCTGAATAAAATCTAATCCTTGATCCAATAAATCTTGATTGACTTCTGGGTTGTGAATCATCTGACTTAGCAAGTAGATTTTTTTGTCAGGATTTTCATTGATTGCTTTGTATGATTTTTCGATAGCATTTTCAACGCCGTAGCAAAAACCAAAATGTCGACTGATAATGAACTCAATATTCCCGAAATCAAGAACAGTTGGCGAGAAGTCCTTTTTACGAGGGTCTTCTAGCTTTCTTTTCGCTTTGACTTTACTTATGATAGGTGAGTTGTAATGCTCTGGGATATCAAATTTCTTCATCTATATCAAAAATAAGAAAAGGAATAAGATAGATACCATGGATATTATTTATTCTTTGTTCACATCTTCTGCATCTGTAATTTATACATATTTGTCAACTCCATTTCTTGATCTATTTTTTTTGTTTAAATGGATGAATTTCAACCAGTCAACTTTATTTTGGGTGAGGTGGAGAATAAGTGCTTTTTGATCCTTCGAATAGATGATACATTCATTCTTTTCAAATGAAGGCTTGTCGAATTCTTGAAGGATTTCGTCTTTCGTCCATCCAATGTATGCTAATTCTGGCAGATCAAAGTCGTTGTAAACAGTATTAATTTGAATGAGTATTTCATTTGGATCGTTGTACATTTTCCAATCATCATCTTTGGGTTTGTACACTAATATTTGGACTGGGTTGAAGATTTCTACTTCTGGCGTTTTGTTCTTTCCGACGTACCCAATTCGTCGACCACCGATGAGCCAATATCCGTAGTACAAACCAACCGTGTCGGGTTGAAATGAAAATCATGGAGAGGATTTCCACCACCTAGCGCGCCTACTTTTTTCTTTTTGTAGACAGCCAAATCGAATGGGTTCAGAAGAAGAGAATCAATTTTTATTAAGGGGACTGGTTCAATTTCTTCAATTGCACTTGTGTTGATTGAATCGTTTTACGTTTGTTGATTACCCGTTTTTTTGTTGATTCGGGGATTTTTCTTGTGTTTCACAAGAGAACAGAAATATTGATGAGGCCAGAAATAGAATGAAAATCTTCATATCTAAAGTTAAGGAAATGGGAGAAAGAGAAATAGTAACGCTATTTTTAGTCAAACGAAACGCACCTATGAATAAAGTCATTTTTTACGCTCTCTTTTTATTCCTATTGGGAAGCTATAGTTCTGAACCTGACGAAGCGGTTGGTAATCAAAAAGTAATTAGACCAACTGTTGGCCAGCAGGAAGCTGAATTAGTGTTGTTGCCAACAAAAGACATATCAAGTATTTATAGATCGTGTGATCCTTCGGATCCGAGACAACCAGAATTTAAACTGGTTCAATCAGATGGTGTTTATTCTGGTCATTTCACTTTTAAAAGTAATGGTGAAGTTAATTCGCTGATGGGACCTATATACGAGTTGGGGAATATCAAATTTGATGGTAGAAAATTGTCATTTGAAACTTGTGACGAAATTGGAGACTAGAAGATTCGAATCTTCTAGTCTCCAAATACACTTGCCGTAGTGGTGTAGTTGAGAAGGATGAAATTTTGCTCTGGTGTTCTCGGCAAGGAGCCGACTTGTATGCGGAAGAATTTAAATTTTGACAGTCGGTTGAGCGAAGTACATTTAGTTATACGGATAAAAAAAGCCACCTTTGTAGATTACAAAGGTGGCTTTGGGATCAATTAGTCAATTAAACTAAAAGCTGCTATATGACGACATTTTGATCTTTGTCAAACTTCACCTTGTATTTCAGTTCAAGATCTTTCTTGCCTTTTCCTTTAAGAGTGAATGACCATTCTATGATTCCAGTTCGCTCATCCAGTTTTCCTTTCGAAAATTCTGTTGCTTCAATTTCAATATCGGCATTTTGAGTTACTGGAATTTGATCTTGAACAATCAATTCAATACTTGATGATTTTAAACTCTTAACTTCGATTGCATAAGCATAAGTCTTCTCCATTTTGGTTCCTATTACCTTGTCTTTACATTCGTGTTTAAGCAGTGCTCTCTTAACAATGATATTTGGATCTTTACCCAAGCTAATGTTTAATGTATCATCCATTGTTGTTGGATCTAAATACGTTTCACCGATGTAACTTCCATCAAAGAAAATATTTGCTTTTGCCGGCACCAACTGCAACTCATCCAATTTATATAATTGAGCTACGAGGTAAACTGCCTTGTCATATTTAGGGGCTGTATAGTATTTGAAGTTTGCATTTATATCTACATTTTTCACCAGAACCATGTGTTTTTGTCCATTTGATTCAATTGAATAAGGAAGATCAATTCTGAACTCTGCAGAAATAACATGATCTATCACTTGAGTGAAGTTGCTAGAAAACAGAACTATTGTCTCTTCATCTTCCACTGCAGCAGGTTCAGGTGAGCCAGCAGGTTTTGTAAGACCATACGCATCTGCTCTTTTTTGAAGCTTGTTTTTGTCTTTACTTCCTTGATCATAACTTTCTCTATTTGTGTAGTTCGCATGACGGTAGAAGTCAACATACCAAGGATGCAATTCTGGCTTCGTTTTGTTTTGATAAGGATTGTTCGTTGAAATCGTTAATCGAATATCCGACCAATCTATTCCTGTGTTTTGGTACACTTGCGCTTTGTAGTTCAAGTTCACCTTGCCTGAATTAATGTCGCTTCGTAAATCATACAGCGGAGTCCATCCTGCATTTGAAACGAGGTATGAAACATCAATCTTTCCGTTAACGGTTTCATCGGACTTTAATGTTATTGTAATTCGATGAGAAGGCCCTTTTGGTTTGTTGGCTAAATCAGCGTTGTTTTGATAATTCTTCAAATCAACTAATCTTCTCTTCATTCCAGTTCGTTTCTTTACTCCTCTGTACTTTTTGCGATTGAGGACTTGTAGTTTCTTATTAATTTCCATCATCTTAACTGTGTAATAGTCGATGGCATGTTGAAGTAATTGAATCGAGTCATTTACTTTTCCCTGACCTCTAATTGCGCCATTGTTTGCAAGAATGTTCTTTGTTGCAACTAATACGTCAATTTCATCCTGATAGGTTAAGATTTCATAATCCATTCCTAGAATTGAATCTTCTACAAGTCCAATGTTTCTTCTAATTTTTAATGGCAATCCTTCCAACTTAACTTTTTCTGGCTCTGGGTAGTACAAGCTGTACTTTGAATCTAGGATGATGACTTTTCCGCTTGCTAATACTTGAAGACTATTTGCGTCAATTCTTGGACTAATTCCTTCGATGATTACCTGCGTGACTCCTTTACTGACACTATAACTAGCGTGGCGATATACCTGTGCTCCTTGGGAGAATACGGTGACTTTGGAAATTTTCGATTTGACGATTTTGTCGTCAATTGCATTTGCGTTGGCTGTGACCAGTATGATGCAAATTAAGGTTAATAACTTTTTCATGATTTGTAATTAATTTGTTAATAATTAGTTTCCGATTTGAAGTTCTTTGATATCCCCATTCGTTGTGACTAGGAAGTATTCTTTGTCCGCTTTTGTTGCAGCTACAATTTCTTTTGGTTTGGGTGGGTTGACGATCTTAAGTCTTACTTGATAGACAATTTGAATAACAGGAGCAAGAATGACTGGGTTAATTACAAAGTCATATGCTTTAGCTGGAATGGGCTGGTAAAAACTCGTTCTGGTTTTTGCTGTCTGCGTTACATTTCCTGTTTTATTGAGGTCTAAAGAAGCGCTTGAAAATGCTTTGTAGGATTGATATTGCTCAACAGGATAATAGACTTGGAATCCTTCAACTACTTGTTTGTCAAGTGCTTCGAAATCAACGTTCAATAAGCCTTCGAAGCGCTCTGCCTTTTCTTTGACTTTTGCGACAGCTTTTTCTGCTAGTTCTTTTTTCTTTTGCTCTAAATCATTACAGTTGTAATCAACCTTAATAAGATCATAAACCTCTTCTGTGGTGCAGATTGAAATGAAATCCGATAATAATTCAGAATCGGTGTAATGAATATGAATGTTCTTTTTGAGTTCGAATCCTTTTGGGATTTCGTTGTAGGTGTCTTTGCTAAAGAGTTTTTTCTCAACGGTATATTCATAAACAGGAACGAAAGAAAGCATATCGACAAAGACCTCGACTTCTGTCGATTTTTCAGTAATGGCAGCTTTAATATGATCCAATTTTTCGTTAAGAAGTGCATTTACCTCAAGAGCCGTCTTGCCCATTTGCGTAACATGGAACACCGCGACATATGAATCCGCTTTAATATTACTTAGCCCATTCACTTCAATGTAAAGATCATTGGTATTTGAAAAGGGGATGGATAGTCCTTGAGTAGGATTGTAAATTTGGGCATTGATATAATTTAAATTGCCCGATGATCGATTTGATCGATCTGATTGATAGTTGATATTCCCTGATTCTTGTCCAAAGCAAATGCTTGAAATTAGTACCGAGAATATTAGTAAGTTTTTCATGATTGTGTTTTTCTCTAGTACATTCAGTAAATTGATTGGTTCAAAAAAATGTTAAAAAAATAGATTCTTCACAAAAAATGTAGTACTAAAGGTTCCATTCTAACTAACCTTCAAGAAACCCCGACCAATGAAATTATTTCGCAAGCCTCTTAAATCACATCTCACTAAAAAGTTCTTCTTTCGGTTTAGCATGTTCTTTTTTGGTTTGCCATTATTGATTTTGATATGGGCAAATATTCGGATTGAAATTGCAAGCGATGCTTATGTAACATCGGATATTGAAAAATTGCCAAATGTAAAGGTTTGGGTTATACCGGGCACGAAGAAGGTGTTGGCCATCGGTTATATTAATCGATATTTTCAGTATATAATTGATGCTGCAGTCAGGCATTACGAAGCACGGAAGGTGAAGCATTTTTTGGTGAGTGGGAATAATGGTCGGAAGGATTATAATGAGGCAAAGGACATGAGATAATCACTTGTAGAAGCAGGGATTCCAGATTCTGTAATTACTTTGGATTACGCTGGTTTTGATACTTACGATTCAATGATCAGAGCAAGAGAGGTATTTGGACAACATCGCTTTATCGTAATTTCACAAGAGTTTCATAATGAAAGGGCGGTTTATATCGCACGAAGTTTTGGTATTCAAGCTTATGTATATAATGCGAAAAATGTGACTTCATATGGCGGTTTTAAAACGAAAACAAGAGAGTTCTTTGCTAGAGGAAAGGCGTTCGTTGAGGTACTATTTGGAGTTGAACCGACGTATTTAGGCGAGAA
>JABSPC010000299.1 GCA_013215515.1 Crocinitomicaceae bacterium | reverse complement strand
TGCCAATTGGTAAGCCAGTAATTGTGGTGGTGGTGGTAAGATCGTCCCAAACGTAGGTAAAGTTGCTTGTTCCGCCTCCAGCTGCAGCTCTTACATCGCCATTGGAATCGCCATTACAAACAGGATCGTTACCAGTAACCACTACTACTACTTGAGCAGGTTCGGTTAAAGTTCTACTAACTGTTGCAATACATCCATTGGCATCGGTTACCTGAGCTGTATAAAGCGTGTTGCCACATAATGCGAATGCCCTGTTTACAAAAGCAAAGCTGCCCATAACGTCATCGGCGCCATTGTTGTCCCACGATATATCGTAAGGCGCTGTGCCGCCAGATAAAGTTACCTCAGCCTCACCATCGCATACACCAGTACACGAAGGGTCTTTAAAATAAGTAATTGTTACACCTAACACAGTTGGATCTGCTAGTGTTTCACTGGCAATTTTCTCACACATGTTGGCATCCGTTACAGTTATCTCAATAAGTCCTGAAACTAATTCTAATGCTGTATGATTGGCAAAAGAATAGCTTGCTTGATCGTTGCCTGATCCATTTTGACTCCAATCCAGTACATAGTCCATCGTTCCGCCACCAATTGTTACAGTAGCCTCTCCATCATTTGATCCAAAACATAATGGATCGGTTGGTGGGGCTATTACTGCTGTTAGTTCGAAAGGCTCAACTAGTGTTTCGTATGTTGTGGTAATACATCCCTTAGAATCTCTTACCGTTACAATATAATTTCCACTGCCTAATCCTGTTTCTAAGTTGATTCCGGCTGGCTCTGCTGGATTGCTAGTTGAAGGCCAATCAATATCATATGGGCCTGTGCCACCACTAAAGGTTACTTCCATATCACCATTCAAATCGCCATTACATAGTGGGTCATTTTGATCGGTTATGGAAGCCAACACTTCTGTGGGCTCATTTACTCTTAAGCTGTAAGAAACTTGTACCCCAAGCGCATCAGTAACAGTTACCGTGTAGTCGCCAGCTATTAAACCAGTAGAACCAGTACCACTTACAGAACCGGAGTTCCAAGCGTATGTCCATGCTGGTGGAGCTGGATTTCCACCAGTGATATAAGTTATTAATACTTCGCCATCGTTTCCGCCAAAACAAGATACATGTACTGTATCTAGATCGAACTCCATTACTGGTGGACCTATTAATGGAGTACAGGCAAAATCGTCACAATCTTCATCATCGGTAATGGTTACACAATACGTTGTGCCTCCTGGGCCTAGTGCACCAGTTAACCCTGTTGCATTTTGAGTGGCTTGAGTTCCTGGATCGTCCCAAACATAGCTCCAAGGGCCATTAATATCTCCACTACTGGTTACTTCTCCCTCGGTAAATGTTGGAGGAGGACCAAATGGGTGTGTTACCACGCTCGCAGACGCCTTTACCCCTGGAAGGTCGGCAATAACATCGGTAATACTTATTGCACATCCATTATCATCTTTTACAACTACAGTATATGAACCTGCTCCAATACTCGTAGCTATGGCAGATGTTTGACTTCCTGCATCGCTCCATAAATATTGATAAGCACCAGCTACGGTACCGCCACTTATAGTAGTAGCTATTTGTCCGTTGGTTTGGGCGCAATACACATCGGTTGGTGTAGTTGATCCGATTAATTCTGGTGGGTCATTTAATATATGTTGTTCTGATAAGACACATCCGTTATAGTCCTCTATTTCTAAAGTGTACGTTCCGGAAGCTAAGCCAGCCGGAGTAGCTGTGGCAGCTGGACCAGTAGTACTATTTGAGGTCCAAGTATATTGATAGTCAACAGCAACTGTTCCACCACCAGGGGTAGCTGTTAAAGTTCCATCGGTGCCTTCAAAACATAAAGGGTCGGTACCTGTTATGGATAAAGTTAACGCTGGTGGGTCAGTAATAACTCTACTATCGGTTGATTTACAGCCATTGTCATCTGTAATTGTTACCGTGTAAGTTCCCTGAGGTAAACCTATGGCAGTAGCGTTAGTTTGACTTCCCGCATCGCTCCACAAATACTGATAATCGCCTGCTACTGTTCCGCCAGTTGCGGCGGCAGTTACAGTTCCGTCACTACCTGTGGCACAAGAAGGATTGGTTGAGCCGGTTGCAGAAGCGGTTAAAACAGGTGGGTCTAAAATTGTTTTTTCTGCTGTTCTGATACAATTGTTATAATCCTCTACAGTTATTCCTATTAGACCCGCCGTCAAATTATTTATTGTTGTATTACCTGCTGTTGCAATATTAGCAGGCACCGTACTTGTCCATGTTATAACGTAAGGTGCTACACCGCCAGAAAATGCTGCTGTGGCAGTTCCGTCGTTATCGCCTATACAATCGAGGATCGGCGTGGAAAAAGTAATATCTACTGTTGGTGAGCCCGCGTCAGTTACTGCTTGACCCATAGGAACTGTACAGCCAGCAACATCACGTACCGTTACTGTATAATTTCCTGCGGGTACATTAGAAGCTGTCGTGGTAGTTTGTGTTCCAAGATCACTCCATACATAGGTGTAAGGACTTGTTCCGCCCGAAATGCCTGGATCGCCACCGGTAATAAGGGCAGAGCCATCGCTTAAGCTACAAGTACTTTGTACTTCCGAAGTAGCGTAGGTAATAGGGGCTGGTTCGATTGGGGTACTGGTTACTTTTACATTACATCCATTATCGTCTGTTACTGTTATAGTACGACCTGCTGCATCGTAAGCAAGACCCGTTAAATCTTCGCTAGTTGCTAAGGTAGACCAAGCATATTGGTAAGCTCCTGCAACCGTACCACCAACTATGGTCATGTTTATTGCACCATCGCTACCCTCATTACAAGTTATGTCAGTTACCACAGGGGTAGCTACCAGTAAAGCTGGTTGGATTAAAATTTGCTCGGATGTTACCATGCAGTCATTGTCGTCCATTACACTAACTGTATAGGTACCTGCTACTAGGTTAGTAGAAGAATTGGAAGTAGAGAATGCTCCACCCCAAGAATACCTGTATGCTCCCGTTCCTCCTGCTGGTACAGCAAGGGTAGAGCCATTATTATCACCGTTACATAAAGGGTCTACACCCGTAGTCGTTACAGTTAATTCTGTTGGGTCGAATAAAGTTTCTGTAGCTGTTTGCGGACAGCCATTAGCATCGGTAATGGTAACAATATAATTACCAGCTATTAACGATCCTTCTGTGTTGGTGCCAGCTGCTTGATTTGTATTGCTTGTTGAAGGCCACGCAACTGTATAAGGAGAAATTCCACCGCCATAAGTAACTTCCATGTCGCCATTGCTATCTTCAAAACAAATAGGATCGGTGTGGTCGGTAATTGTTGCTGTTACAGCAGTAGGCTCATCAACACTGCCAGTTAATACCCTAATACATCCCTTTGCATCCGATAAAGTTACTGTGTAATTAAGTCCGCCAGCGGCACCAGGTAAAGGCCCAATAACACTGGTACCAGCAGATAAGCCGCCTGTAGGACCAGCGCCCCAATTGGCTGAATAAAGAGCTGTGCCTCCGCTAAAAGTAACGGTAGCAGTTCCGTCGTTCGATAAATTACAGGTCTCATCAGTCATTGTAACAGACGCAATTAACTCGGTAGGATCTGTTACTACAGTTTGGAAAACTGCTGTACAGAATGTAGCATCAGTTACTGTTACATCATATGTATCATCGCACAAGTCAGTGGGGTTTCGAGTAGAACTTGAATAGCCAGTATTTTGTCCTTCCCAAGCGTAAGTAAACGAGCTAGTGTAATTCACTTCGGCAGCAGTCATAGCAATAGAACCATTGCATTGCTCAAAACATAATGGGGGCGTAGGTGTTAGCAATGCAGTTATATCACAACTCACAGTAAACCTTGCCGTATCGGTTACGCTACAACCAGTATTATCATCTGTTACCATTAATACTACCTCGTAATCTCCACAAGCTGCATAAGAAATCCCTGTTGGGTTTTCATCTGTAACAGTACCACCAGATCCGCCAACAAACTCCCATAAAAAGGAATATCCATTACCAGAACTAAGCCCATCACTATAAAAGTCGTAGCTATTTGTACCAGCGTAAAAACATTTATTTGGCACAATTCTAATATCAGAATATACATCTGGTACAGTAAGGATCTCCCTTTCGAAAGTTGTAAAACAGCCTAAATCATCTGTTGCTGTAACGGTATATGTATCATCACATAAGCCAGAAATATCATCATTGGTAGAACCAGCTATTGGAGCTGGGCCATCCCAAACAAAGGCAGGCACAGGTACCGCAGGTACTAAATCGTTGAATGTCATGGTCCATCCATCTAAAACAGCATCGTTCATGTCTCCATGATCTACCCAAAGTGTCCAAGCACCATTGGTAGGAGCACCAATTATTGGATTTGAAGCATCGTCGAAATCAAATTCTTCTGCCGACCAACTTCCTAAAAATGGAGCACCACTATTTGAAATATTACTTGCACCTACATCAAAACAAACATCGTTGAATACTTCATTCATACCCCCTCGTCCCCAAAATAATCCTACCTCAGACCCATCAGGAGCAATTAAATAAATATCTGTTTTTTCCGACTTCGCCATTGTTAAATCCACACAAACCTGCGTTAATGAGGTAACATCTAATACCATTACAGACATACCTGTAACATCAATATCGAATTCGCTAATTTCCTTACCAACAATAGTAGTTCCATCTCCACCTCCATATGTAAAAGTTTTAGACGTAACTACGTCTAAATAAGTACCACCCGATCCGGTAAGGTTAATAAAGCCATCGCAAAAATCAACGCAGGTTTCATCGTC
>JABSPC010000298.1 GCA_013215515.1 Crocinitomicaceae bacterium | reverse complement strand
TTTCTCGGATTTTGAAAAATGGAAAAACTCGTTTTGTCTTAGAAATGGACTGCAGAAGTTACCCTGACGTGACCTCTTACAATGTAATTGCAGAGCTAACAGGAACTGAAAAACCAGATGAAATAATAACGTTCGGAGGTCATTTAGACTCTTGGGACACTGGCGAAGGAGCACATGATGACGGAGCCGGAATCGCGCACAGCATGGAGGCTTTACGAATTTTGAAAGAATTGAAATACAAGCCAAGACATACATAAAGAGTCGTTTTCTTTATGAATGAGGAGAACGAAAACATGGGTGGAAAAACTTACGCGAAAATCGTAAAGGAAAAAGGCGAAAAACAAATAGCGGCTTTGGAAAGTGACCGTGGTGGATTTACTCCAAGAGGATTCGGTTGTGATGGAACTCCAGAACAAGTTGAATTTTTGAAATCATTGGCACATCACTTCAGTCCTTATGATTTGAGCACTTTTGAAAAAGGATATGGTGGTGTTGACATTGGACCGTTAAAAGCACAATACGAAGGAATTCCATTGTTTGGATTTATCCCTGACTCACAACGTTATTTTGATTTTCACCACTCTCCGAATGATGTATTTGAGAATGTGAACAAACGTGAATTGGAACTTGGATGTGCTGCTATGGCTTCGTTTTTATATTTGATTGATCAGAAGCTTTAATAGTCCTAGATTTCTGATCGGACAATTTTATCTACCAAAGCTGGATTGATTTCTTGCAATGTTTTTCTAAGCATTTCCTCAAACCATTTCCCCATAAAAGGAGAAATGTAAATTTCCTGAATTAACTCATTGATGTCAATTGGAACCTTTAAACCATTTGGATTTTTGGCAGCGGTTTGCCTTTTCCCAATTTTCCTAAGTTCAAAGCCATCCACTTGATCAACAAACAGTCTTAACTCTTCCTCATATCTATAAAAAAGGCTTTTTCTAGTCATGATATAGTATTTATTAATGTTCTCGAGATAGTTTGTATATGACACTTCTCCCATTTGGATCTCAATTTCAGATTTCTCTAAGGATTTCTTAAGAGAGCTCACACTTGTTCTGATCCCTACTCCACTTCCAGCACTTCCCAAATATATTTTCCAAAGAGCATATGACTCAATGGTATTCATACTCCAACAATTAACCAGTGTATTATTCTTTATCTCAATGGCTAGCTTGACCAGATCATCAACATTATCTTGGGCATCTAACTCCGAAAGCCCCTGTTCATTCATAGAAGTTTTCTTTATTTGTTTAATATTTCCTTCCGGTAAAACACCCTCGTACTGATCAGACATTGAAGAACTATTCGCGAAAAACAGCTCTTCACTCGTGATAAGATCAAGAAATTTCGGTAGATCCATATACCTCCAAATTTTCTTATTCCCTCTAGGCTGTGTTAAATTCTCATTCTTTACAATCATTAACTCAAATGTTTAAATAAATCAAAATCCAATTTAGTAGAAATTCCCAGTACATCTTACATATAATGAGAATTTTAATTTCCGTATATTTAATCCAAGTCGGATGTAACTTTCTAAGCTGCTTCGACTTATATAATGGGTCACCAACTACACAAATTATGAAACTTCATTCACGTCAATTCACTGTCGCAATCTCAGCCATTATTGTATTAAGTTTAATTGGATGTCATAATAGTAGGAATTATTCACGCGCTTATAGCAGTGGAGGGCCATCCGGAACTGGTGGTGGATCTGGTGGTGCAAATCAAACTTCTCAATCGACTTCAGGCCAAGTCAATAATAAAACAAAATCAAGTTCTAGTAACCCATCGTCCGCCCCAAGACCAGCTGGTCAAATCAGTTATTATTACGCTAATGGACAAGCCCAAACCCAAGGAATAGCTGTTTCGGCTAAAAGCGTTAAGCAAAACAACTCATCATCAGGCACGCTGACAGCAGGAGAAGCAAACGATCTTAGCGAATGGGAACTTTGGAACGACATCACACAAGTTGACTTAGCATTTCAAAAAAAAACTTGGGGAGTAGAATTCATAGAACGTTATGCTTTCATCATTCAAAACAAAAATAAA
>JABSPC010000297.1 GCA_013215515.1 Crocinitomicaceae bacterium | reverse complement strand
TGGACAAACCGATTGGCAGATATCACACCCGAACATCCAGTTGTCCATTTTGCCTTTAAACTCCGTCGGCATAATTTCGTCCTTGAGTTCAATGGTGAGATAAGAAATACACTTCGACCCATCGATTACATAGGGAGCCACAATGGCTTCCGTCGGACATTCGTCAATACATTGAGTACATGTTCCGCAATAATCTTTGATAGGTCCATCAGGTTCTAACTCAAGGTCAAGGACCATTTCGGCAATAAAGAAAAAGGAACCGTGTTTTGGGTGAATAATGTTTGCGTTTTTCCCCATCCAACCAAGTCCACTTTTTTTCGCCCAAGCTTTATCCATTACGGGCGCTGAATCGACGAACACTCTACCTCCTACTTCACCAATTTCATCTTGAATGAATTGATAGAATTCCTTGAGTTTATCTTTAATAATGAAGTGATAATCCTTTCCGTAAGCATATTTGGAAATTTTTGGGGCTTCTGGATCGACCTGTTCATCCTCGGTGTAGTAATTCAATAAAAGTGAAACAACAGATTTGGCATCATCAACAAGCAATCTAGGATCCAGTCGTTTGTCGTAATGGTTTTCCATGTAATTCATCTTTCCATGGTATCCTGAATTCAACCAACTGTCTAATTGTTTGGCTTCCTCTGCTAAAAAATCTGCGTTCGAAATCCCACAAAAAAAGAAGCCAAGCTCTGTCGCTTTTTGCTTTATTAACCTGGTATGTTGATTCTTTAAATCCAAAATTAATCTGATTGACGAGTGATAATTTTTCGTCCCAATTTAATGAATGGCTGTTCTAACAAATAATAACTAAACACACTTACTATTATCGTAACAACCATTGCTAAAGGAACTGATATTTTCACATGCTCCATGGAGTCCCATTGATATACAATAATAAAGAAAATATAGGCGTGCAATAAATATACAGAATAGGATATACGCCCAAGCTTGGCCAAAGGATACTTGATGAATTTCGGTGGATTTAATTTAAATAAGAAAACAGACATCGTTAATGTAAAAGCGGCGATCGCAAAAAATATTCGATTCCACCCTGTTACTAAATGAATTCTATCGCCTGAGACAGGATAAAAAATAAAGAATGCAAGAGAAGCTATTAATAAAATAGTTGCCATAGAATTATTTCTATAACGCCGAATGATGCGTCCAACTAATGCCCCTCCGATAAAAAGAAACATTTGATTCAACGGGTTTACGTATGATCTCCACTGATCTTCTAGGAGACTATTAGAATGAAGAACATAGAATGCAAAATAAATCATCACCCCGAATGAAAGAACAAATGTTGCAATTAACAGCCATTTCGATTTTCTAGCGAACCAAATTAAAATGGGAAAGAAGGCATAAAAAACCAATTCGTTTCCAATCGACCAACCACCATTCGTAATTGAATTCGGCGGATCGATAAATCCAAATGCACCTGTGAAGTTAATCACCAAACGATACGCCTCTTCAGATCTATTGATTATGGTTAAAGCTAATAAGGTACTCAACCAAAACAATGGGAAAATTCTAAAAATGCGCTTTAGATAAAACCCTCCTGTTGATTTTAAACTCATTTTTTCATTATAAACCAAATACAATGTGAGTCCACTAAGAATGTAAAAAATCGAAACACCATAAATTCCAATAAGATCTAACACCCCCCCGGTTCCAGCAGAATCTAGAACCCAAAACCTATAATGATAAATCATAATCCCAAAAGCCATTAATCCTCTTAGGTAATCTAAATTATCAACTCGAGCGATTTTCATCAGCCAGTTAAAATAATCCTCCCTGAGTAGACCCAGGAATTATCCCCAAATGTCGAAAAGCTTTTTCCGTCACCTTTCTTCCACGTGGCGTTCTCATTAAAAATCCTTCTTGAATTAAAAATGGTTCGTACACTTCTTCAATTGTTCCTGCGTTTTCACCAATTGCCGTAGCAATAGTTGTCATTCCAACAGGTCCACCACTAAATTTCTCAATTATAGTAGATAGTATCTTGTTATCCATTTCATCAAGGCCGTTCTGATCCACATTCAATGCTTCTAAGGCATGATTCGTAATTTCAAGGGTAATTGTGCCATCACCTTTAATTTGGGCAAAATCACGCACGCGTCGCAACAATGAATTTGCAATCCTAGGTGTTCCTCTACTTCTACTCGCAATTTGGTAAGCAGCGTCTTCTTTCGTCGGAATATCCAGCAAGCCTGCAGATCGCTCGACAATTGTAGTTAATGTCTTTGCGTTATAATAGGATAATCTTGAATTGATTCCAAACCGTGCTCTTAACGGAGAAGTCAAAAGACCAGATCTTGTTGTTGCGCCGATCAAAGTGAATGGATTCAAATCAATTTGCACGGTTCTCGCATTCGGACCAGAATCAATAAGGATGTCAATTTTGTAATCTTCCATTGCTGAATACAAGTACTCTTCAATCACAGGACTCAATCTATGAATCTCATCAATGAATAAAACATCTCCTCTTTCAAGATTTGTCAAAAGTCCTGCTAGGTCTCCCGGTTTATCCAATACGGGTCCGCTAGTAATCTTACAGCTTACTCCCAATTCGTTCGCGATAATATTGGCCAATGTTGTTTTACCCAAACCTGGAGGGCCATGCAACAAGACATGATCCAATGGTTCATCTCGAAAGGCAGCTGCTTGAACGAAAACTTCCAAATTCGCCACAACCTTTTCCTGACCCGTAAAATCTTCTAGCCGTTTTGGCCGTAAAACTTTATCGTAATCACCATCGTTTTGATCTTCTGACTCTTCCTTATAATCGAATGATTCCTCCATTTATTTTTTCCTAACTCTTCAATTAGTATCGCGGCACTACCGTTTGCTCTTCAACTCCCTTTGGAGTTTCTTCTTGAGAACAAAAACCTCAATTCAAATGTACAAAAAAAGCCCTTTCCGATTACTCGGAAAGGGCTTTCAATATTAAAGTATATTTCTAATGACCTTCTTCTTCACCTTCCTTTAAAGGAATATTTTGAGGAACAAAATCAACGTCATATCCAGGCTTAGAATAATCATAAGGCCATCTATGAGCCGTCGGTAACTCACCCGGCCAGTTTCC
>JABSPC010000296.1 GCA_013215515.1 Crocinitomicaceae bacterium | reverse complement strand
ATACCATTTGTAAAAGTTATTGCAAGTGGACCAGAACCGCCCAAATCCGTGTAAATAACATTGACGGTTATTGGTACATTAGACTCCAAAAACAAACTCCAAATTGAAGTTGTATAATCGATTGCATCATTTATTTCTTGAGTCGTTCCCGAATTTGTCGTTGTAAAATTTGCCTGACTGAAACTTGACGATGAAAACCATGTCAAGAACAGAATATGTATTGCAATTTTCATATACTTTTCTTTAAAAGGTGAGTAATTGTTTTAATTCCGCGGTAGTAATTGCTCAAATGATAATGCTCATTTGGAGCATGTATATTATCTGACTCTAGTCCAAAACCTAAAAGCAAAGACGGTACTCCCAATTCAACATTTAGAAACCCAACAACTGGAATTGAACCTCCCATTCTTTCATAAACAATAGGGTTTAAGAATTCTTGATTGCATGCTTCTCCCGCTTTTTTGAAAATCCAATGATCCAGATCCATTACTGCTGAAGAGCATCCGATGGACGCTTTAATTTCAAGACTAAAATCATTCGTTCGGCATACTTCATTCAGGTGTTTTTTCAAATCTTCAATGATAGTCTCTGAGCTCTGACCGGGCACTGTTCGAATGGAAATTTTCGCCGAAGCTTTGGATGGAATAATTGTTTTTACTCCCTCTCCTGTATAGCCCGAAATAATACCATTCACTTCCAAAGTTGGCATCATGGCTTGAATTTCGAGACTCTTTATGTCTACTCCGTCTCTAATTGAAATCTCTTGCATATTCAGTACTTCCTCTTGTGAAGGTGCTTGAACATTGTCGTAAAACTTGTCGATTAAAACCGAACCTTCTGCATCTTTCAAAGACGCAATGAGTCGGGTCAATTCTTCTGCCGTGTTTTTAACAACTCCTCCATACAATCCTGAATGAGCATCTTCGGAGGCACCTTGGACTTCTATATCAACCAAAATTGCACCCTTCACCCCATAAATTATTGCTGGTGTGTCGCTATCATGTAGAAACGTATCGACAATTAATGAAACATCCGCCTTAAGAAGCTCTTTATTTTGACAAATAAACGTGTTCAATGAAACTGATCCAACCTCCTCTTCTCCCTCGAATAAAAACTTCAAATTAAATCCTAACTCTTCCGACTTAATTAAATATTGAACCGCTTTGATAGGGATCATCATTTGAGCCTTATCATCACACGCACCCCGCGCATAAATTTTCCCGTCCTTTATCGATGGACTAAAAGGCGCAGTTTCCCATTCACCCAAAGGGTCGGCTGGTTGAACATCAAAGTGACCATAAATTAAAATGGTTTTCATTTCTGGATCCACGAATTTCTCTCCGTACACCAATGGCAATCCCTCGGTTTGGTACACCTTCACATTTTCAACTCCGGAATCCAAAAGATTTCCTTTCACAAATTCTGCCGCTTCACCGACAAATTGATGGTACACAGAATCCGCACTAATCGATGGTATTGATAAAAACTCGATCAACTCTTCTTTAAAGAGACTTTTATTGTCCTCAATATATTCCTCTATTCCCGTTATTAATGTATTCATTCGCAATAGTTATCAGCAATTGAAAGCGCATTCGAAATGGCAGCGAGTGCGAAATCAATTTCATCATTCGTAATCGTAAAAGGTGGAGTTATGAAAATATAGTTCCAGCGAATCAATGTAAAAACACCACTATCGCTTAAACTCTTACGCACTTTGTTCATCACCTCCATTTCTTCTGAAGAGGCATTAAAAGGCGCCATCCGCTCCTTGGTTGTTTTGTTCTTCACGATTTCCAAACAGCCTAATAAGCCCGTTAATCGAACATCGCCTAGACAATCATGTTTCTCCTTAAGTTCTTCCAGTTTTTGAGATAAATAAGCACTCCTTAATTTCACCTTTTCGAGCAAGTGCTCTTCCTCGTATATTTCCAATGCTTGTTTTGCAGCTGCAAGACAAGTCGGGTGCGCGGCATTTGTCAAGCCAAGAGGCAATACATGGTTCTCAAAATGTTCTGCAATTGAGTCTGACACCATCACCCCT
>JABSPC010000295.1 GCA_013215515.1 Crocinitomicaceae bacterium | reverse complement strand
GATGATATCCGATTCCTTCGTTCATTGGGTACAACCCCAATTTCAATGATTTCTTAGGAATAAAATAGCTCAGTTTCATTTTGTTCAATTCAAGCCATTCATCGCCAAATCTCTCATACAGAATTAACTCTGCACTATTGTCTTCGCCATGTCCACCAACCATATAAAACTTGTCATTTATGAATGTTAGAAGCCCTTTGTCGATCGTTTTTTTATCATCCAAATAATACTTCCCAGTTGTTCCAAAACCAATGTTCTCAACACCTATAAATTCTGTAGGCGCTTTCATGAAAAACTCTGAAACTGGTTTTGCTTTCGGCGAAAATCCCTTAATTGACCAACCGTTCTCTTTGTTCTTAATATCTCTTGCAGCGAAACAAATTTTTTCTCCAGTAAATCCAATATAGTCCCAATTACCAACATTTTCTTTTTTAAGCTCATCTTCAGGAATCACTCCTAATTCCGCTCCGTAAACAAGCATATTGTGATGAGTGATAAAAGTTGCATACTCTCTAATCGCTTTTCCTTTTTTATCATGGTATCTGAAATGATGAACAAGGGCTTTATCCGTAACAATAATATTGATTAACTCTAGATCATTCCAACTCGGAACACCTAGTTTTTTAGCAATCGCTACCATAGAAACACTCATTGTTTTCTTGTTTCCTGCTTGGTTCAATTGTGTCAAATATACCTTCCCATTTTCCAGCTCTAAATTATCTAGGAAGTACACGTAACGTGCATTCTCACTTGAGATGAAATAAAACTCTTCATTTTTAGGCGTAAACGATTCGTCCCAAACACTTGATTCTTGATTTCCCGCCAGAACAATATTTACCCTTCTTGTTGTAGTTCCTGGATCTTTACTTAAGAGGATTGCTCCTTTGCCTTTCCATTCGATTACATCATAATACGGGAACTTCTTTGCCTCAATTTCAAACTCTTGAGCTATTGACACCATTGAAATTGAAAGAGCGAACAACAATACTAATTTCTTCATGTTTTTGTATTTTGTGGACAATTGTAATATCAATCATCGTGCTAAAAATATAGGTTATGAAATCATTTTCAAAAAGGAAATTAAGTAAAGCTGTTTTTATTGGTCTAATAATGGTCCCAACCATGCTTCTTATTCAATCGTCTCAATTAAAGAAGGGTGGCAAAGATTTAAAGATCGGTAAAAAGGCTCCAATGACTTCCACAAGCTTAACGGGGGTAGATGGAAACAGTTACAACTTAGATAAATTAACGCAGGAAAATGGACTGATCGTAATCTTTACGTGCAACACTTGCCCTTTTGTTGTTGGGAACGACAGCTTTGAAGGTTGGGAGAAACAATACAATGAAATCTACAAAACGGCCAAAGCGAATAAAATGGGTGTTGTTCTTATTAATTCAAATGAAGCAAAAAGAACAGGTGTCGATTCTAGCGTTGAAATGAAGAAGCACTCAGAAAATAAGGGATATACAATGCCATATGTTGTAGATAAAGACTCGAAGCTGGCGAATGCATTTGGTGCGAAAACAACTCCGCATGCGTTTATACTTGACAAGAACAAAAAACTAGTCTACAAGGGTTCTATCGACAATTCTTGGGACACTAAGAAAACAGAATTGACAACTTACTTATACAACGCAATTGCGCAGCTGGCAGAAGGCAAAACAATTGAAGAAAACTCCACTGCTCCTAGAGGATGCAGTATTAAACGAACTAAATAATATTAGGAATCACTTATGACGAATCGTATTCTACAAATCGTATCTGTTTTATTCCTTTCTGGGTTTGCCTTTGGACAAGTGACTGATCTTGGTGGGCCTTTGGGATGGGTGAACAATTCTAATTTTAAAACGATAGATGCGGTTCATATAATGCCGAAAATTAACCTAAAATCACTTGAGGCGGAGGACGTCCTCAACGACGCTGCCAAAGACGCTCCTTGGAGGTTCGGTCAAAAATTCGAAACAAATATTAGCCTAGAAAATAGTCCTTACAATTGGAATATACTGCCAAATGGAGATCGCGTTTGGAGAACAGAAATTAAGTGTAATACTGCCCTTTCAATCAATCTAATCCTCTCCGATTTTTTCCTGCCGGAAGGTGCTTACCTCTACCTCTACGATAAAGAAGAGACCAATCGCGTGGGTGCCTATACCTCCAGAAACAACCGCGAAGATGGTTTGTTGAGTACTGAATTGGTTATTGGCGATGATATCATTGTTGAATATGTTGAGCCATTTGCAGTTAAGAACCACGGTCGATTTACCATCTCAAATGTCATTCATGGATATAGAAGCATTGGGATAATTCAAGACCAATTGGAAAAAGGCATCAACGATTCTGGCGATTGTCATTATGACGTTAATTGCCCTCTCGGAAACGGATGGGGAAATGAAGCACGGTCTGCGGCTATGATCGTGGTAAACGGAAATGGAATTTGTAGCGGAGCCTTGATAAACAATACGTGCGAAGATGGCCGACCTATAATTTTAACTGCAAATCACTGTTTAACTTCTGGAACTACAACGTGGTCGTTTCGATTCAATTGGGCAAGTCCTCCAGGAACGGAATCTTGCGCATCTGTTCTTGGAAGTACAGATCCAGGTGCGCCTTTTGATCAAACAGCAAATGGAGCAACCGTTCTTGCGAATGATACAGAGTCTGATTTTCTTTTGTTAGAAGCAGACAACATGACTTTAGCGGATGCCATGGCTTGGAATGTATATTACGCGGGTTGGAACCACGACGAAAACACAACAATTACAGAGGCGACCTGCATTCACCATCCAGTGGGT
>JABSPC010000294.1 GCA_013215515.1 Crocinitomicaceae bacterium | reverse complement strand
ATTGCCACAAAGGCTCTTGCGGAACTGGGGCCATAACTTTAACAGGTTCTTTTGTTGTCGGATGACTGAATTCTAAAATTCGCGCATGTAAATGAATAGACGCATCTTTATTTGAACGTCGAGCGCCGTACTTCACATCACCTTTAATTATGCAACCAATGTTCGCCAATTGGCAACGAATCTGATGATGACGCCCAGTTTCAAGCTCGACTTCTAGCAAATGATATTTATCGGAAGACGCTACCCACTTGTAATTCAAGATGGCTTTCTTCGATCCATTTGTTTCAGTATCGCTGGCGTATGATTTATTCTGCTTTTCGTTTTTCTTCAAGAAATCGATCAATTGACCGCTTTTATTCGCTGGCATTTTTTCTACAACCGCCCAATATACCTTGCGCGTTTCATGATTTCTGAATTGTTCATTTAGCCTTGACAATCCCTTACTTGTTCGTGCAAAAACCAAAGCACCACTAGTAGGCCTGTCCAATCGATGCACAACACCACAGAAGACATTACCTGGCTTATTAAATTCATCTCGGATGTAATCCTTTACATAGTCTGACAGTGGCTTATCGCCAGTTTTATCTCCTTGAACAATATCCGAAGCTCGTTTGTTGACTACGATTGTATGATTATCGAGATGTAAAATATCGATTTTTCGATTTTTCGATTGCTCGATTGCTCGACCGTTAGATGGATTGATATTTCGAGTTGCTTCGTTCATTTTAAACGAGATTTAAATTTCGACATCATTTGTACAATTGAATTTAATTGAGAATTCAACATATCGTATTGTTTAACGCCAAGGTAATCCAATTCATGCGCAATTGATAATTGAGTATCTAATTCGTACGCGGATCCTGTTGCAATGTCAAGAAACCTTGAAAACTCCTTATCCGATGGTCGTGATGATCCTTCGGCAATATTGGATGGAATAGATACTGAACAACGTCGCATTTGATTTGCTATTCCATAAAGTTCGCTCTTCGGAAAATCCTGAGTTAACTTATAAATATCAACAGAAAATTGCTTGCTTTTTTTCCAAAATTGAAGATCCTTGTATCTATGCATCGTTTATCTTTCTTATTTAATTTAAGAAAAAATATGAGTTCAATCAATACCCAAATCAATAAAAATCAAAATCCAATGGTCAATCAAAAAATCGAATTATCTAATAATCGAGCTATCGATTTTAATATTGTTCTTCTTCATTTGGAAAATCTCCACTTCTCACATCATTGATGTAACCTTTGAATGATTTCGTCATTTCCTCATACAAATTATTGTACTTACGTAAGAACCGCGGATTGAAATCATTATTGATTCCAAGCATGTCATGAACAACAAGAACTTGCCCATCAACACCACCACCGGCACCAATTCCAATAATAGGAATCGACACTTCCTTCGCCACTCTGGTTGCAAGATCAGCAGGGATTTTCTCTAAAACTATGGCAAAACAACCCGCTTCTTCTAGCGCTTTCGCATCTTCAATCAAAAGAGCCGCTTCGTCCTTTTCTTTCGCTCTTACAACGTAGGTTCCAAACTTATAAATGGACTGAGGAGTTAATCCTAAGTGTCCCATTACTGGAATTCCAGCCGTAAGAATACGCGTAATTGATTCAAGGATTTCTTGTCCACCTTCCATTTTCACGGAGTGCGCACCGGATT
>JABSPC010000293.1 GCA_013215515.1 Crocinitomicaceae bacterium | reverse complement strand
TTTGAAGATTCATGAAGTTTTGGCTGGCCTTTAAGTCTGGATATGCCTCTACTTGAATATTGAAAGAGCTCATCGCTGCACCCAATTCGTTTTCAGCTGAAATTTTATCGTTAATTCCTTTTGCGCTCATTGCTCCTGAACGGGCAGCAGTAATTCTCGTTAAAACTTCACTTTCGTGATCCATATATCCTTTAACCGCACCCAATAATTGAGGGATTAAATCGTGACGTTGTTTTAGCTGAACATCGATGTCGGCAAAGGCATTTTCACGCCGATTATCAAGACGAACTAGTTTGTTGTTTGCGGAAATATACCAGACTATTACAAGCAGTACTATCCCCGCTATTACTAATAAAGGAATCATTTTAGTTGTTTTTAATTTAGTTCAAGATACTTATTTTTTTCAATGGCTGTAACTTTTCAGTAACTTGTTAGTCTTATAGCTGAGAGAAACTCAAAAATGACTGTAAAAGAGTACAATATTTCGGTAGACGAATACTCGGATAACTTATTCCGATTCGCACTCAAACATCTTCGAAACGAGATGTCGGCTAATGATATGGTACAAGAGACTTTCACAAAAGTTTGGATCAAACATGAAGAAGTGAGTTACGAAAAAGTGAAATCATATTTATTCACTACTGCGTATCACGCTATTGTTGATTGGGTTAAAAAGGAAGGGCGTTCAGGAGACATTGAATATACCGAAGAGCAAGGCGAGAATCCGAGCATCAATTTTAATCTCAAGGAAGTACTCGAAGAAGCACTTGAAAGGCTTCCGGAAGTTCAGAAATCTGTTGTGTTATTGAGAGATTATGAAGGGTACAACTATAATGAAATAGCTGAAATAACAGGGCTTAGCGAGGCTCAAGTAAAAGTGTACATTTTTAGAGCAAGAAAGGCGCTTAAGACATATATCAAACGTTTAGACTTAGTTATATAATGGGAGAAATAAGCATATTTAATTACGAGATTTTTTATTTGGATTACCTTGAAGGTAGGTTGAGTGAAGAGGATATTCGTATGCTTATGGCATTCTTAAAAGAACACCCTGAATGTGAGTTGGACGATCCTGATTTACCTGTTCTTTCTGCTGTTGATACAATTGTTTATAAAGGAAAATCTAGTCTTAAGCAAACCGACGATAAGGAAGCAATTACGCTTGAGAATATTGAGTACTTCATGATCTCAGACGCTGAAGGAATTATTTCGGATGAAAAACGAGTTGAATTAAATCAAGTTGTTGCTCAAAACCCTGAATTGGAAACAGAACGCAAACGTTTCGGAGCAGTATATTTCACTCCTGACATGACAAGTGTTTTTGAAAACAAAGGAGACTTGAAACGCCGAAAAACAATAGTTCTTTGGCCATACGTTTCAGTTGCTGCTGCGGCATCGGTTATAGCATTTGTTTTTCTAATGAATGGCAGAGGATCTAATATTGGTGATATTGATGTTACTGGGTACGCGAACAATCAAAAAGTAGAAGTTCCTGTAAAGTTAATTCCAGACAATCCGATTGATAAGAATGGAACTGTCGATGAAGATAGTAGCAACCCACCAAGACAGGTCCAACCATTGGAGAAGGGTGCGGATGATAATTTCACTCCTTTAAGAACAAACCGTTCTCGACCAATTATTGCAAATTTTAGACAACCTCTAAAACCGATTACCGTACTTCCAGTTCTAACTACAGTGCAATTTGAAAACGAAAATTCTGAACCAATTTTAGTGCAGAATGATATGAGGAATCCAATTCAACCCATCACTTCTTTCGTGTCTGAAAAGACAAATAGAAATGTTGATATGGGGATGAGAAAAAAAGCTAAAGACAAAAAAGGAGGCTTCTTCTTTAAAGTTGGAAAATTCGAAATTTCGAGAAACAAACACTAATTTTTTTGTAAGTACGTTTGAATCTAAATAAAAAACGTGCTAAAAGCGACTCATAACCTTGGTTTTAATCAAATTAAAGCACATTGAATAATGCGTATTTTTCGACGTTCTTTTTCAGAATAACTCATTATATTTACTGCTTGCTCAAAAGCACGGTAATAGACATTGAAAGAGACCTCATTCATAGAACAAAACAAGGAAAAGTGGAATCGCTTCGAGAAGATGTACGAATCCAAATCCAATGACCCAGAAGAGTTAAGTGATCTCTACATGGATATCACGGATGATCTGAGTTACGCGCAAACCTTCTACAAAAGAAGAACCGTTCGCGTTTACTTGAATCAACTGGGTCAAAAAGTCTATACCGGAGTTCACAAACAAAAGGGAGAATCGTTTAAAAAATTCTTTACTGTTTGGAGAGTCTCATTGCCTCTTGAAATTTATCGATCAAGAAAAAATTTACTTTTTGCACTCGTTCTATTTTTTATTTACGCAACGATTGGTGCGGTGACAACCCATTATGATCCTTTCTTTTTGAATGATGTTGTGGGAGACGGTTATGTAGAAATGACAACGGAAAATATTAGAAATGGTGATCCGCTGGGGGTCTACTCCGACGATCGGCAAATGGACATGTTTTTACGGATCGCAACGAACAATCTACGCGTCGCCTTTATAACCTTTTTCTTCGGGTTCTTTTTTACAATTGGAAGTCATATCCTGCTGTTCTCAAACAGTGTGATGGTAGGCTCGTTTCAATATTTCTTTGCTACAAAGGGGATGCTACTAACCAGTTTCCTTGGGATTTGGATTCATGGAGCATTTGAAATATCAGCAATTGTATTGGCTGCTGGAGCCGGAATTACTGCAGGAAATGGAATGCTCTTTCCTGGAAGTTATACCCGACCTCAAGCGCTTCAACTTTCTACCAAACGGGGGTTAAAGATAATGCTGAGCCTCGTGCCCTTCATTATTGTGGCTGGTTTTTTAGAGAGTTTCGTAACAGCAAACTATAAGGAATTACCAGATTGGTCAAAATGGGTTTTAATCATGTTGTCGTTTGGAATAATTCTTTTCTACTATGTTTTCTATCCGATGTACATAGCTAGAAAACATCCAGAATTATTGAATAAAGAAGAGGTTCCTGGCTTCCAAACCAACACCAAATTCAACTTCTCTAAGATAAGAACCATAGGAGAAATGGTTGCAGATTCGTTTAGGCTGTATCGAAAACTATTTAGTCGATTTACGAGAATTAATTTTCTAATTGTTTTGCCAATTATTACTATGGTTGTTTATTGGCAGGACGTGAACCATTATGATCTGCAAACAACTCGATTCGAGGCACATGATTGGGCGATTCAATTGGAACTCATGATAGGGTATTGCTTCATTAATGGGCAAGATGTTATAGTATTTGGAATTTGGACCTTCATTTTCGCAATGATATTCACTTCTGTTTTATGGTCCGTTAAATCGATGGATGAAGAGCAATTTAGTTGGAGATCATTCTTTCAATATGTCAAGAAAAGGTACTTAGCAATTTGGCTTGCGAATTTCTTATTGTGTGTTTTGGTTCTTGCTCTGCCCTGGTATTTTTTACTTCTTGGGCTGGCAGTATTTCCACTGTTTTATTTGAATGCAGCAACAATGGGGCTTGATAATGAAAAATTATCCGTTCGATTTAGTCGAGGGTTTAAATACAGCTCTAAGCAATACGGAAACGGAATCTTGGCGATGGTAATTATTTCGCTTTTGGTTTTCATGGCCGCTCAACCTATAGCACTTGTTTTAAGTGTTCATGACGGGTTTTCAGATGAACCAATAATGCCAGACTTATTGGATATGGTTGCAGGGTTCGTGAAACGAATAGCCATGATTTATACCGACGACTATATGATTTGGTCGAATGTATTACGTCAAATTGTCTATGTGATATTTATTATAATGATTATTCCAATTCTGGTTTTGATGATGTCATTTGGATATTATAACGAGCTCGAAAAGAATGAGGCCAAAGGTTTACGAAAATCATTTGAGAAATTCGGAAAACGAAGTCGAAGCAGAGAAACAGACGCTGATTTTGATTAAATACATTCTATATATTGCTTTTTTGCTGATTGCAGCAGCTTCTTTTGGTCAAGGGGATCAAGAGAAGAAAGAGGCGAAGTGGAATACTGAACGTAAAAAACTTAAGTACAAGAAAGAAGCGGAATACAAGGGTCCGGTGGATTGGTATGGAGAAGATCCTACTAGCTTAAAGGAAAGAAATTACGGCGGAGGCCGCTATACTACGGGAAGCGGAACGTCTTCTGGTAGTTATGGCTCCGGTGGAACGAGATACAACCCTCAACAAATACAACGAGATAGACAGAAAAGATACGGTGGTTATGATCGCGGAGGAGGTGATGGAAAGCTAAAACACGATCGTGTTACTAAACGCCCTAAACCAGCGCATACGCCTAAATCACCTGATGTAAGTCCACCAGATATTGACTTGGATCCGCCCAATGTTAGTGCTCCGACTATTGGAATGTCTCTCTGGAAAACCCTTTTATACTTAGCGGTTATTGCTATCGTAGTTGTGATCATTTACTACATAATGAAGCATTATTCTCCGCCAGTTAAGACAGTTGTAAATATTGAAAATGAATGGAACCCAGAGGTAATTTCTAAAACGGAACTCGAGTTGAAGCTTGAAGCAGCAATGCACAACGAAGACTATCGTGAATGCGTTCGAATCTACTTTACGTTTATTCTTAAAGAACTCATTCG
>JABSPC010000292.1 GCA_013215515.1 Crocinitomicaceae bacterium | reverse complement strand
GCTCTGTCTTACCCGTAGAACTTAGTGAGTTTGACGCAATTTATAACCCTGAAGTCCGAGGCGCTGATTTAAATTGGAAAACAGAAAGTGAAATTAATAATAACTTTTTTACCGTTCAAAAATCTAGAAATGGAATTAATTTTGAAGATCTTTATGAAGTTAAGGGTGCTGGAACAACAAATGAAATCACAGATTATTTTGCATTCGATCCAAACATAAAATTGGGAGTAACCTACTACCGATTGAAACAAACAGATTTTGATGGAAAATTCGAATATTCTGAAGTTAGCGCAATAAGTGTTTATGATGATAAAATTGACAAATTAACTATCTCTCCAAATCCAACTGGAAACACTACTAACATCTTCTTCAATAGCTATCAGGTTGGACCAAGTGTATTGAATATCATGAACGCACAAGGGCAAATTATTAAATCGATAGATTTCACATTGAAGAAAAATGGAAATAATATTGTCGTAGACATGAGCTCTTACGCGCAGGGAATCTATATGGTTTCTGTGGAAACAAACAACAAAATTTATACTGGTAAGATTATTAAAAAATAGCCTTCACTCTTAAATTAATATAGGCGTCTCGCCTCGGTTGAACCGAGACAAGACGCCTTTTTTTTGTGTCATTAATTTTCTATTCACCACCAGAAGCATTGTCATCTCCTAGGTCCTTACCAATTTGCCCCCCAATGAATGTTCCTCTAATAATTTGATCTTGAACATCTCTCATTCCACCAGGTGAATGCGGCATTAGAATAGACGAATTCTTAGAGTTCGCCCCAATGTCTTTAATTGTGTCAAAATATTGAGTCATCAATACAAATTGCATGATTTCCTCATGCGTAACAGTATCCATTGACTTTTTGAAATCCGCAACAGATTCTTTGAATCCACGTACAATCTCTAAACGTTGCTGTGCGATACCTTGCCCTGACAAACGCTTTGCCTCTGCTTCTGCTTCTGCTTCCTTCACGATACGAATCTTACCAGCCTCAGCCTCTTCCAACGCTGCTTCTCTTTCACGTTTTGCTGCATTAATTCTGTTCATCGATTCCTTCACTTTATGATCTGGATCAATATCCGTTATTAGCGCCTTAACGATATTATAACCATACTTTTCCATACTCATCGCAATATTTCTCTGAACAGCAACCGCTATATCGTCCTTTTTCGCAAAAACATCATCCAGTTCAAGCTTGGGAACTTCTGCTCGTACGTCATCAAAAATGTATGATGAGATCTGATTTTTTGGATTATCCAATGAATAATAAGCCTCTTTAACCATTTCGCGCTTAACTGAATACTGAACAGAAACCTGAAGGTTTACGAATACGTCATCCTTTGTCTTCGTTTCAATCGTTACGTCCAATTGCTGAACTCTAAGATTAACTGTAGCCGCTTTTCTGTCAACAAATGGGATTATAAATCCAAGTCCAGGTTTAGCAGCCTTGTTGAATTTACCAAACCGTTCGATTATATACGCTGTTTGTTCAGTCACCATGATTACCGCTTTAAAAATCAGTAATAGCACGATCGCGCCTATTACAATCGGTGCAATTAATTCTTCTTCCATTTAGTTTATGATTTGAATTTGTTTCTTTTAATATACTAAAAAGCGTTAAATTTTCGGGTTTAAATTGATTTTACGATTGACAAAATTTGTTAACAAGGCAACTTTAGCAGTATAAATACTATCTATATATAAATAAGTATTATCAATTTAGTTGATTACAAATAATCTTGATATTTGTTCCATAACCAATTAAAAATAACAATTATGAAAACGCAAAATGTATATCTAGAACACGCCAACATAACTGTCAACAATTTAGACAGCACAACAAAATTCTTTCAAACTGCTTTTCCAGGCTTTAAAATTCGCGGTGGTGGAACTAGCAATGGGCGAAAATGGATCCATTTGGGAAACGACTTAACTTATCTGGCTCTATACGAGGTAATTGAAAACTCTAAAAATGAGGTAAACTATGATAAAAATGGATTCAATCATATTGGTTTTGTCGTTGAAGATGTTGACACTTTAGCTGACAAACTGCTCGACGCTGGATTCGAACGCGATTATCCAAAGCAAATTGAGAAATTCAGAATCAGAGATTACTTTGCTGATGCTGACGGAAACGAATATGAATTTGTTCAGTACCTAAGCGAGGATATCAGCGAGCGAAATAGTTTTGAGGCGTAACCTTTAAAGCAATTTTAACTTCACGATCAGTGAGGTATACCACTTGCTCAATAGCCAGTCATTCATTGACGATTTGCTTTGGATATCGTTCATTCAGGCAAAATAATTATTCGATAAATAAGGCAAATTACCAGAATATGAAACAAAAAAAGCCATCTCGGCTCAACTGAGATGGCTTTTTTTGTTTCATATTCTATT
>JABSPC010000291.1 GCA_013215515.1 Crocinitomicaceae bacterium | reverse complement strand
ATTTACGACAATTACTCTTTTGAAACTCAGATATTGGCCGCGTCGGTACGCCACCCAATGCACATCATTAACTGTGCAGAGATTGGTTCTGACGTTGCTACGGTTCCTTTAAAAGCAATCAAAGCATTATTGAATCATCCCCTGACGACTTCAGGACTAGAGACGTTCTTAGCGGATTATGCTAAAGGAAATTCATAACAATTTTGGAGATGTCGGATCGATTAAAAAATATGCAGACGGATAAACTAGTCGATGTCGCAAAGAACTATGCGATATACGGATATGATGAATCAATTCGAGATCAAGCGATTACACTTCTAAGCGAACGTGGTGTCCAAACAGAAGATCTAATTTACTTTGGAAAAGATAAAAGTAGAGATTCAAAACACGCAGAAGGGATCTTAAAAACATTCGATCGAAATTCAATTCTAGGTGTTTTGTGTTATGTAACCTTTCTTTGTCAACTATTTATTCAACCAACTGAAGAAAACGTCTTAATTCTTACTCTCGGAAGAATCTCAACGCTTATCCTTTACGTGATATTTCTTATCGGAGTAATCTTTAGCATTGTGCGATTCAACAAGGCGATTAACAAAGGTGAAGCCACAGGTGACATAATAATACTAATCGTACTAGGAATTCCCTTTGCTTATTTGCACTTCAAGAGAAAAATGAAAGAAGATCTTGCTCACATTAATTCTTAAATGATCAAGATTCAGCCTTCTCGTAACTTATTAAAGTAATTCTAATTAGTTTAGGGCTATAAAACCAATCATAATAAACACTACAAAATCACTATTAAAAAACCATTAATTCTGGCTGTGTTCGCCTCAACAATCTTACTTACATCATGCGGTTCAGATCCTAATACAGACGATTCAACGGAACAATGTGAATCTTATGGAGGCAAAGAAGTAGATTGTAAAGATTTAGAAAACACGAAGAAACTTGACGAGATGTCTCGGGAATTTGTTCGCGGTACAATCGGAATAGTCTATGCTGACGCTATTAAGACAAATGAAGAAAATATTGAGAAAATGAAGTCTTTCACGTCGAGTATGGAAAATGCCATAAAAGCAGACCCAGCTGAAAAAGAAGAGATGTATGTTAAGGACATTAAATAAGCAATAGCAAATATTGCATCTTGGAAACAAGTCCTGAAGGATATCGAAACAATTTCTATTACGGCTAACTGGGAACAAGATCCTGTCTTTGCTAAAGAAATGGATATTTCCGATCGATTTAAGAATTCAACTTCTAGTATATAACTTATTTGGCTGGCACTATGGCATACTTAGATGCAGAAGGAAATTTTATTGTTGAAGGAGATATTGCATTTTATGCATTCAATTTTGAACCAGAAGAAGAGGTTTTAGCTCCAGGACATGAGGGCGTGAGTGATCACGGATTAAACAAGACTAAAGAGCAACGTGCTACTATAAGCACAATCACAGTTAGTATCGACGAATTAAGATACGCTGAGTAAAACTGAAAATAATTGAATCTAAAGCAGGTTTTTACAAGTTGATTTTCTTGTAAACCTGCTTTTTTTTTCTGAACAGCTATTCGGCAAAATGATTACTTCGCAATTTTATCATGACTTGTCACAATCCCTTTGATTAGCGCGCTGCTGAATCCAGCATGCTCCATTTCATTCAATCCGACAATCGTACAGCCTTTTGGAGTCGTAACTTTATCAATCTCCTGTTCCGGATGCGTTCCATTTTGTATAATCAACTCAGATGCACCCTTCATCGTT
>JABSPC010000290.1 GCA_013215515.1 Crocinitomicaceae bacterium | reverse complement strand
TTGTTTTATTAAGCGTCGCAGGAACAGCAATTGCCGTAGTGTTATTCAATATTCTTATTTCAAATTCATCTGTTCTTTTTGCGAGCAGCGTCACTTATTTAATCCCAGTAGTAGCTGTTCTAATTGGACTTGCGTTCCACGAACAAATAAATTATGGGCAAATCGGATCCATGGCAGTCGTGCTCGCCGGAGTATTCGTAGCGAATGTTCTTGGAAAGAAAAAAGTAGCAACTTGAATTCGTACAATTATCTTTAACATTACAAAACAACAAACGCAATGTTTTTCTCGTCGGGAGCTGAAGTCATATTTATAATTTCCTTTCTGATTATTCAGTTAATCGTCAGGAGATATCTTACGAAAAACACTCAGCGAGCTACCCTTTTCATTGGAAATATACTCCTGCTCTCCACCATCATCAATTACACAAGCCTAACAATACACACCAGCCTATCATTCTTGGTGTTCCTAGCCATGTATTGGATTTCAAAGACCAACCACATCAAAGGAACAATAATCGCTACAGGATCCATTCTAGTTGTAATTGGCTTATTCATTCTGAGGAATTACCCAAAACCTTTTGGCTTCGACACATTTCAAATAGGATCATCGCCCGACATGATTATTCAGAGACTAGGGATTAGCTACATTCTATTTAGAAACATTCAATCAATCGTAGACACGTTAAAGGGAAAATTTAAGCCATCCAATCCGATAGACTACATCAACTTCATCTTGTTCTTTCCTAATTTTTTGGCTGGCCCAATAGATACTTTTTCGAATTTCAAAAGGCAATTTGAACGCAAAGAAGGTAAAATAAAACGCGCATTAATTTGGCCCGGAATCGGCAGAATCACACTGGGGTTCGCAAAGAAATACTTACTCATTCCGATGTTCAGTATTTATGCCTTAAGCTATGAACCTTTAATGGAATACATGCCTCCACAGGCTGCAATACTCCTAAGTATCACCTGCTTCTCAGCATACATTTACCTTGACTTTTCGGGATACTCTGACATTGCAATCGGAACAGGCTACATCATGGGGATTCGAACACCAGAAAACTTCAACAGCCCCTATTTAAGCGCCAACATCGCTACCTTCTGGAAGAACTGGCACATGACTTTTTCTAAATTCCTCCGTGATCTAATCTTTATTCCAATTATAAAACTCTTGAACAAAACAGGACTCAAGTCATCGAGGACCTTGGTTACTATTATCGGTTATTTACTCACGTTCTTCATTTGTGGTATCTGGCACGGAGACACCGTGAACTTTGTTTACTGGGGGCTATGGCATGCATTCGGACTCTCCATCTATAAACTTTGGAGCTCTTCTCGCCTCCATAACAAACTTCATAATTCCAATAGCCGCATTAGAAAAAACACATTGACCATCTCCGGAGTGACCCTTACATTTCTATTTGTTTCATTTGGATGGCTGTTCTTTCATTATTCAGGAGAAGGCTTAACTACTGTATTTAACCTATTAATTGGACTGAAATGAAACTAGAAAAATTCATCATTAAGTTCTATCGCTTTTCAAGCTTAAAAGAGATTGGGAAAATTGGACTAGGTGCATCGGGAATTGTTGTACTCATTGGACTGATTTCATTCTTGTTTATTAATCAAGGCTCGGACGCATCACTACCAGCGCCCAAATATTCAAGCAGTGTTCAATACATGACAATTGACCCCACGCATGTAAAAAAAGAAGACGCATATTTTCATTTATTCCTAGACGGCATAAAGAAAAATGGCGGAGCTCTTGTTCTTGGAACATCAGAATCTGGAGAACTAAACAAGTTCAATTATTGGGAACTTTTAAATTCAGATTCGACTATTAATTCACAATTTTCAGTTCTATATGGAGCTGGTCGCTCTTGCGAACGATATATTCCTTCCATCATAAACAACCCCGAACATTGGAACGGAATTGAACTGCTAGTATTCATAAACCCAGTCTACTGGCGAGAAGGCCTTGACAGGTTTAATATCGAATACCACGAACGGTATATGGACTACGCCTCACTTAGAGCAGCACGCTCAAGATCGAAGCACAAAGATCAAATTGATATTTTATTCGAAGGCGGCAAATCGATTACAAATGCAGGCTCTAGTGAAAATGTAAATCATTTCTTCGATGACAATATTTACCCTCTTTATAACAAACGCTTACGAGGTCTAATGGGACTCAAGAAGCAAGAAATAAATCATCTCACACCGCTTCCGGTCACAAACAGTACACAATTCCATCCTAGCAAAGAGCAACTTGACGCAATAAAGTCTGAGATCAACCCAACACTTAACTGCTCTAATGAATTCTTAAAAAAAGAGGAGAACCCTACTTTAACGGCTCTGAATCTTTCATCTGAGTACCGAAAAACGAGCTTACATTACTTTATAAGCCTCTGCAAAGAAAACAATATCAAGGCAACCTTTATTGTTGGACCCTACAACCGTATTTTAGCTAAAAAAAAGGGACAGTCAGGTGAAATTCGTCAATACGAAGCCGTGCTAAGCCAAATCAAAAAAGACCTAACAAAGGAAAATATGCCCTACATAGACGCCTCAGGCATCTCGTCTGTGAATCAAACTTTCATTGACCAGCAGCATCATTCAAAATATGGCGGATACATGATATATGAACTAATTAAAAAACATTGGAATGAAAAAATGGACAATTAGGATTGTGTTTTCCTTGATTTTGGCAGCGGCAATTGTTTATTCATTAATAGATGAAAGCAATGAAACAATCTCGTTCATGTATGCTGATTTTTAGCACAGCCGAAATGATGGGGCTACAATTTAAGACACACAAAATACCAATGAAACTCATCGGCCTTCTCGTATTCAATTAAAGAATTCTACTCATCAAAGTCCAGAATCCCAAATTTCTCCTTACTGCCCTTAATGGCATACATCAATACAGCCCTGTTAATATAATCGACATTGAACAATTTGGGAACAACAATAGCGCCGAGTTCTGATCGATCAAAATACATGCGACGTGTTGACTCTCCTGAACTTAAATCAATTTCGCAAATTGCAACGGTATTTTTCTTCTTCGATATTCGACTTGACTTCACCTTCTTCCCTTCTGCCAAGAAAAACTCACCTGAAGTTTCCGAATAATTTTGGACATTATCATTGAAGAAGAGACACAATTTACCATCTGAAACATATCGTGCATAAGAACTATAATACCCTCCATCATTCGTAGACACTTGGTACTTATCAATTTTTGCAAGCCAATCAAAACCACCATCAGCACCTACTTTATACGCCACTACATCATTGTAATAATAATAGTAGGTAGTAGTTGTCGCTCCTGTACTTGCATTGTACGTAGTAACTACACGTACGTAATACTGCTCCATCGTTCCAACAATACCTCCGCCTTCTAGCGCATGCACATCTCGCATTATATAACTGTAAAGCGAAGGTTCAACATCTTTCCCTTTTGCCTTTTTCTTATCTAATTTTTTCTTTTTACGATCACTCCAATCTGAAGTAATGAAATCCTCACCGAATTCTTCGAAACCTTCAGCTAATATTTCTTGCTCTTTAAAATCTGCTTTAAGATAGAACAGACCCGTTACTCCACTTTTATCCTTATCACCATAAATCCCTGTAATAACAAAAATGCGATTGTTGTCTGAGCTAAAAGACATTGCTTCAACCCTCTTCCCTTCTATATCAATCTCCATTTCGGCCTCATCATCTTCAGAGATGTGGTAAATGTGCACGGAAACATAATCATCATATCGCCTAAAGATCTTTTTTTCTGATTCCTTATACTCCGTTATAGAAACAAATAAATCTCCAGAATCTGAAAGGTAAAAATCGTTGATTGAAGAAATTTTCTCCTTAAACGGCACCTCATACTCCCCTTCTCTAACCTCTTCCAATTGACTATTAAAAATTTTGAACCCGTAATTCGCGTGCTCCTCTTTTCTTCCTGGAATCGTCCAAACTACGGCAAAGAACCCTCTGTTTTGAGACTGATACAAATCAAAGCTACCTTGAAAACGTCTTCTACCACTCTCTACTTTATACGAAGCTAGCTTGTCAATTTTTTTACTAGCCTCCATTGACGAACCGTACTCTTGCATATAAAACACATTTGCTCCTTTCTGGCGATCCGACAAAAAGACCACAAACTTTTTACCTACAATTGTGGCAGCCTCAAATTTTGCCATTTTACCTTCTGGCGTTCTTAATTCAAGCTTACCTTCATCAATTAACTCTGTTCCCTTGTGATAAGAACCCTCTAGCTTTGTAGTCATAGTGAATCTTCCTGATCCTGACCTTAAAGCATAATAACTGTCTTCTCCTTCAGGAATGATATTTATAAGTCTACCCGTACTTTTCGTTAGGTCTCCCCATTTCACATCCCCCTGACTGTTTGCACTCGATGCTATAAAAAGCATTCCAATTAACACTAATTTCATTCTGATTAATTGTTTCATAATTTACTTCTTGTATTTCAATATGGATAACTCCTAAAAATAGACATTTTTTTTTTGCGATCACACTGGCCTCAGCACCCGTCAAGAGGTTTCGGATGGAAAAGTACATTTTAAACCTATTAACGATGCATTGTTAATATAAATATCTATCTTTGTCGTCCGAATTTTCGGGTTATAAACAATTAAAAACAAGGCTATATGTACGCAATAGTGGAAATAGCAGGGCAGCAATTCAAAGTGCAAAAAGACCAAAAGATCTTTGTACACCGTTTAGATGCAGAAGAAGGTAAGAAAATAAGTTTCGATAAAGTTCTTCTTGTTGACAACGATGGTAAAGTGACACTTGGCGCCCCGGCTATAGCAGGTGCAACAGTTTCAGCGAAAGTTGAAGAGCACGTTAAAGGAGACAAAGTAATCGTTTTCAGAAAGAAAAGAAGAAAAGGTTACAAAAAGAAAAATGGACACCGTCAAAGCTTCACAGCGATTACGATTAGTGACATTAAAATAGGTGGTGCTAAACCAGCAGCAGCTAAAAAAGTTGAAGCAAAAACTGAAGGAGCTCCAAAGGCAGAAGCGAAAAAAGCTCCAGCTAAGAAAGCAGCTCCAAAGAAGGCAGCTCCAAAGAAAGACGAAGAAAAATAATAACGATCCCTTTTGGGACATAAATATTAAATACCATGGCACATAAGAAAGGAGTCGGTAGTTCGAAAAACGGTCGTGAATCAGAAAGTAAACGATTAGGAGTTAAGATTTTTGGTGGACAAGCAGCAATCGCTGGTAACATTATTGTTCGTCAGAGAGGTACTAAACACCATCCAGGAACGAATGTAGGGATCGGAAAAGATCACACTTTATTCGCTTTAACTGACGGTGTAGTAGAATTCCGTAAGAAAGCAAACAACCGTTCATTTGTATCAGTAGTTGAATTTGAGACAGCTGAAGCATAATTGAACACACAATATTATGAAAAGCGAGTCTCAATTGAGGTTCGCTTTTTTTGTTTTAGGACTATTGGTAATTGAAAGAGATTGCTAGCCATTAGAATTTAGATTACCCGATATAACGATATCAATCCAAATTCTAACATCTAAAGTCTTAAAACAATAAAGCAATTAACTAAATTCGCTTCCGATAATTACCGGAACTAATTCAATAAAAAGAGATGCTAGAAATTCAACGCATTAGAACAGACAGAGACAGTATCATTGAAGGACTTAAAAAACGTCATTTCGATGCAACTCCCATTATAGATGAATTATTATCCACGGATGAAAAATGGAGAATCTATAAAGGTCAAATGGAAACTATTGCGTCGGAAATGAATCAGCTCTCTAAGCAAATTGGGATTTTGTTCAAAGAAGGTAAAGCGGCAGAAGCCAATGCTATCAAAGGTCAAACGGCTGAATTGAAATCAAGTGAGGCGGATTTGAAAGAGAAAGTTAACGCTTTCGAGGAGCAGATCACGAATTTGATGTACCAATTACCGAATGTTCCAAACGAACTCGTTAAGGCAGGTAAGAGCGAAGAAGACAATGAAACCATTGAAGAGCATGGTGCTGCCGTTTCATATGATTTTAAAGCAATCCCGCACTGGGAATTGGCAGACAAATACAACCTCATCGATTTCGAATTAGGCGTTAAGATCTCTGGAGCTGGATTCCCAGTTTACATTGGTAAAGGTGCGAGATTACAACGTGCATTAATCAACTTCTTTATTGACGAAGCTGTTGATGCTGGATATAAAGAACATCAAGTTCCTCATTTCGTTAATGAGGCATCTGCATACGGAACAGGGCAACTTCCAGACAAGGAAGGTCAAATGTATTACATAGGCGAGGATGATTTATATGTAATTCCTACAGGGGAAGTTCCATTGACGAATATTTACCGTGGAGTTATGTTGCCGGATAATAATTTCTCAATCAAACTTACAGGGCACACTCCATGTTTCAGAAGAGAAGCAGGATCTTACGGAAGTGACGTTCGTGGATTAAACCGTTTGCATCAATTTGATAAAGTAGAAATTGTTCGTATTGAGCACCCTTCTAATTCAGATGCGGCATTGAACGAAATGATTGACCACGTAAAAGGATTGCTAGAAAAACTTGGTTTGCAATACAGAGTCTTGCGTTTATGCGGTGGTGATACAGGTTTTGCAGCAGCAATGACATATGATTTTGAAGTCTATTCTGCAGCACAAGAAAAATGGCTTGAGGTGAGCTCAGTTTCACGTTTCGACACCTTCCAATCAACTCGATTAAAATTAAGGTTCAAGAACGCCGATAAGAAAAGTCAATTGTGTCATACTTTAAATGGATCTGCTTTGGCATTACCAAGAATAATGGCAGCCTTGATGGAGAATCATCAAACGGAAAACGGAATTGCTATTCCTGAGATTTTGCATAAGTATACTGGGTTTGAAAGCATCTAAAAGATGCCACGATTCCTACAGGCCGGAACATAAGTGCAACTAAAATGAACATATGTGTAATTTATTCTCTATAAAGTTCAATAACTTTATAGAGAATAAATAATTTTCATGAATTCATACGACGACAAAAAGAAGCTCAAAAATCAATCGAAATAGACTGGCGTAAAGCAACTGCGCAAGCCAAAAAGTAGAATTCAAGATCACTTTAAAATAAATATTGAGTCAAACAGTGAAAAAATGAAAGAGGCTGCACAACTTAAAAGCGCGGCTGATAATTATACTTCTGATCATAGTCCCATTCAAACAAAACGAACTGAAAAAGTAATTCAACGGGCAGAAGGAGATACATATACTGATAATGTAGATGCCCTAAAGGATCATATGAAGGGTGAATGGGACGGTAAAGATGGAACTGGCCTAATAGGAGGTCATTGGTTGCCTGGAATCAAATCTAAATGGAGTACCAATGTTCAACTCGATGGTGCAGATAATGGCGCATCGGATGGAATTTACTTTAGCGCCTTGCCTAAATCGTCAGGAAATCTTCCAAGCCATACGACAGGGACACGTCCTTCATGGTACATAAGAAAGAACGGGAATACGTCACGAGTGAAACAACAAAGTAGTTTTTGGACATCAGGATGGTCTTGGGGTGATTTTCGAAATTATCTTTCAGCTTCAATAGCACTAAGCGGAAGTCACAAATGGAAAACAACAAACTATTCTACTGGAATTATTAAGTGGGACTCCACTAGCAGTGGGACAAATGCATTTCCATATGAATTCACCAATAGCAATACTTAGCCTTTTTAAGAAGGAATCTCTGTAACGATTTTTTTATTTCCCCGTTCCATTAGTATGAAAACAGTTCTCTCCATAATCGTTTTCTTTTCTTTTTGTAGCGCCAATGCCCAAAACAGTCAAGATACACTCTCCATTTATTTCGACTTTAACAAGTCCGTTTTATCAGGTGCTGAGAATGAAAGCCTGATGGAGCTCAATAGCTCGAAACACGTGATAATAATCAGTGTTGTGGCCCATTGCGACACTTCCGGAAGTGTCGCAATGGGCCACAACACTGATTATTATCACGTGTTTCGAGC
>JABSPC010000029.1 GCA_013215515.1 Crocinitomicaceae bacterium | reverse complement strand
ATAGTGCTTCGTCGAATTCCTTGCGGTTTAAATGATGACCAGCAATTGACGTTTTCAAGGTGGGACTCGTGAACTCACCGATGTGATCAGGGTTATCAGATTTGTTTTCATTGAACAAAAAACGAAGTCCAGCTTTGCGTGAATGCGATTTTAGAATATGATTGATCTCAAGACGTCGAAAGAATAGGGTAGCGATGTCACTTGTCGATTCACCAATCTTTTGCGGAAACTCAGAATTGCGTTCGACAATTGCGACACGCATTTTCGAGTTCTTGTCCATCAAGGAGATTCCCATCAATGAGCCAGAAATTCCTCCACCAAGTATGATTAAATCGAATTCGTGTTTTTGCATTCTTTATAGTCGATGTTAAAGAACTTGAAAATAATTTCTATATCCAAATAAGCCAAATAAATACTGGTCTCTGAGATTATTATTGTGAATAATTCACGTTTCTATATGACTTTTGAAATTGCGTAACCCTCAGTCAGAATAAAGGAATTTAAAAAAGTGTTAGTATCATCTAACAATTATAGTTAGGTTTGCGATCTATTAATTTTAGATCATGAAAAAAAATACGGTTTTCCTGACGCTGTTCCTGCTAATTGTAGTCGTGGCTGCCTGTAATAAAATATTACCAGGTGCACCTTCGGCGTCTGAAACTATTGCAGAGCCAATTGAGGGGTTGACAGATGCTCAAATGTTTATGTTTATGCAAGGGGATGAACTATTTGATCATGTTTATACTGCTGAAGAAGGACTTGGTCCAATATTCATTCAGCAGGCATGTTCAGGTTGCCATGTTGGAGATGGAAAAGGACACCCATTAAATACCGTGACTCGTTTTGGAAAAGAAACAATGTCAGGGTTTGATTACATGTTAGATCAAGGTGGCCCTCAATTGCAACAACGATCAATTAATGGATATCTAGCAGAGACTTTACCAGTGGGTTACACCCATTCAAGTGACCGAATTGCACCAATTGTAATTGGAATGGGGTTACTAGCTGCACTCCACGACAATACTATTCTTGCAATGGCAGATCCTTTTGATTCAAATGGAGATGGGATCTCTGGGAGAGCAAATTATATTCAACCACCAAACTATTTTAAAGCTTTGAATATTCACACCGATAGTTCAGGATATCGAGTTGGTCGATTCGGAAAGAAAGCAAGCAAGGTATCACTACTTCACCAAGTTGTATTCGCATTGAAAGAGGATATAGGTATTACGAGTGATTACGATACAGAAGATCTTTACAATTACCTAGTAGGCGTGAACACAGGTGATTTATCACCAGACCCAGAAGTAGGTGCCGCAATTGTTGATCGATTGGTATTTTATATGCGAACACTTAAAGCACCAACAAGAAGAAATGAGAGCGATCCAGATGTAGTCGCAGGTGAGCAGATCTTTGGCAACTTACAATGTGTAAAGTGTCATGCTCCAACGCTTACAACTGACGATTCAGACATCAGTGCTTTAAGCCAGATAACTTTTCATCCATACACGGATTTACTATTACATGATATGGGTGCTTTATTAGCAGATGGTTATCCAGAAGGGAATGCTTCGGGGTCAGAATGGAGAACACCACCACTTTGGGGGCTTGGATTGGCAGAAGATAGCCAGGGCGGAACAGGATTCTATTTGCATGATGGCCGAGCAACAACGTTGAAACAAGCAATTTCACTTCACGGAGGTGAAGCCATGAATGCTGTAAACGCATACTTTTTACTTACTGAAGCCGAAAAAGAACAACTAATCAAGTTCTTAAAATCATTGTAATGAGTACCCGAAGAGAATTCATTAAATCCATATCGAGAACAACTTATGCCATTGGTTCCAGTCTGCTGCTCGTACAGCTACTACAAAGTTGTACGGCTATTCGCTATGTCCCAGGTAAAATTGAGGACAATCAAATTCGAGTGAATAAGAGTGAATTTATTGAACAACAATTTGTGATTGTGACGAACAAGAGCTTATCTGCTCCAATTTATGTTGTGAAGGATAAAAAAGAAGACACCTACGAAGCGTTCATAATGACCTGTACACACTTAGGCTGTGAGCTCAAACCAACAGGGGCATTTTTGACCTGCGCCTGTCATGGGAGCGAGTTTTCTAATCATGGAAAGGTATTGCAAGGACCTGCATCAAAACCTCTTCCTGCGTATCAGATTGTTACAATGGAAGAAGAAATTATTATTGAATTAAACAAAATCAAGAAATCTTGAAAAAGACAATAACATTAACTCTGGCAGGCTTTTTTTTAAGCTTAATTAGTTATTCGCAAGAACAATCAGATTCAACGAAACAGAAGATATTCAATCGCTTAGAAGTAGATGATACCACAAAACTTACGAATCAAGATGCGATTTATAACAGACCATTTATTGGGCTTGTGCAATCAAAAACTGCGATAGGTGGGTATCTTGAGGGAAATACCAATTACTTTAGTGAAGATGGCGTTTCTGAGGGTTTTTCGATGGAGTTAAGGCGATTCAATTTATTCTTTTATTCGGCGATTGGAAAAAGAATTAAACTTTTAGCTGAACTTGAATTTGAGCATGGAACGGAAGAGATTGCTTTGGAAACAGCACTAATCGATTTCGAATTTCATCCAATGTTCAACTTTAGAGCGGGGATTCTTCTTCCCCAAATAGGAATGTTTAATGCGAATCATGATTCACCTAAATGGGACGTTATTGATCGTCCATTGGTTTCAACGACACTTATCCCATCTACGCTATCTGAAATTGGATTTGGAGCTTATGGTAAGTTTTACAAAGGGAATAACATTTTCACCTATGACTTCTATGTAGTTAATGGGCTGCAAGATGGTGTTATTGTAAATGATGAAGGCCGCACTTCCATCCCAGGAGGAAAAAGCGATGAAATGTTTGGAGAAGACAACAACGGTACTCCTATGCTCAATGGAAGGATTGCCATGGCTAATCGTAAAATTGGTGAAATTGGCCTTTCATATTACGGTGGAGTTTACAATTCCTTCGCAATTGAAGGTGAAGTTCTTGAAGACAAAAGATCATTGTCTATAGTTGCATTTGACATGACAGTAAAGATCAAAAAACTTAAAATTATTGGTGAGGCTGTGGGAGCATTAATTGAAGTGCCGACAGAGCTTAACCAATTTTACGGTACACAACAGTGGGGAGGATTTCTTGAATTCATCTACCCAGTAATGGACAGAAAAATATTTGGTTTTGAAGAATCAGTACTTAATGTTGCTGCTCGTTTTGAATATGTAGATTATAACGTAGGAACTTTCGACCTTACGGGGCAAAATATAGGAGAGGATGTATCAGCAATGGTACTTGGTTTATCNTATTCACCAAGACCTGGAACCTTAATNAAAGCAAATTATCGNCGTCATTTAACAAAGGATATTTTGGGGAATCCACCTGCTGTTTTAGGAGGATTTCAATTTGGAGTTGCGACTTATTTTTAATCTTAATATCATTACATTATGAAAAATGGATTTTTTATTGGATTAATTGCACTCTTTGTTGTTGGCTGTAATACAGGTGAAGTAATAGAGTGTGATGGAACCGTATATTCGTTCAGTCAGCATGTACAGCCATTAATCAATCAGAATTGTAATACGAGCGGATGTCACGCAGCAGGCTCAGTCCAAGGTGATTTCACAAGCTTTGACGGCATCCAAACAAAAGTGACGAATGGAAGCTTAAGATCTAGAATATTGGATAGAACGATGCCAATAAATTCAGATTTAACCATAGATCAAAAGAAAATAATCATTTGCTGGATTGAAGATGGAGCACAGGACAATTAAACAATCGTTATCCTCTAAACGGACATTTTAGGAAATCCTCCTGCAAAAAGAGGAGCGATTCTTTTTGGGTTTAGTACTTATTTTTAAAATTATCTGTTTTCTTCAATAGCAATTGAACATTGGCTCTTTGCCAGCAATCTTTATCATGAGATCTGCATTTTTTTGCGTGGAAACGCACTAATTGAAAAGGAGTTATTAAAATAGAAAATAAAACAAGCTAGAACTCTTTGATTTTGAGTTGTTTAGAGTTTTAGGTGAGGCGAGTATCGAACAAATATTTCAAAGAGGATATGAGCCAACTAGAATTATTGATCTACTCGATTACAAATTTATTCATCAATTGAATACCATTCGTAATAATTTCAATTTGATATATCCCAGGTGCTAAATGTTGAACATCCAAAAATGCTTTTAGTCCTACTGAAATGCTGTTAACATCAATCTTATTTCCTGCAACATCAAAAACTGTAATTATCGCATTTGAAATTCCTAACATCCTCACAACAAGTTTATCACTTGCTGGATTTGGAAATATGGTTACCAAAGGTTCTGTATGGATTAGGACACTTTAAATTTCAGAAGAACTAATGCTTCCATCAAAATCGGTTTGCTTTAGTCGGTAATAAGATATTCCATTTAACGGATTTCTGTCTAGATCATAATAGGTCAAAGTGCTATTTGCATTTCCTGCTCCATCTTTAGAGCGTTCAACTGTAAATAAGTCATTATTTATTTCAGACGCAGTGCTCCAGTTCAACTGAACAGTATTAACAGCATCATATTTTGCCGAGAAATGAATTAATTCCACGGGAAGTATTTGCACCTGTTCCCACCATGTGAGTATTCCTGTACCCTACGGTGGCACAATCGTAATAACTAACGCTTACCATGTCCATATCGCCATCAATGGACATTCCCATGGCTTTTTCAAATGTTCTAGGTAGCGTTTTCAATTTGTTGCCGTCCTTATTAGGAGATATAAATACAATTTTTACAGCTTGATACGTAGTTAGCGCAATACTACAATTTAACTGTAGTAATAACTCAGGGAAATTTGGTGAAAAATGAGCAGAAAAAGGAGTAGGGGTTTATGCATATTTTTAACTTTTCTTAAAGCTAAAAAATGTTAGTCAATTTTTTTAATTCAGCTTTATAAAAAACTATGATGTGCTTTTCTTTTATGAAAGGCATTTTCTCTCTAATTATTCTAAGTTCCAAACTTATAATTATTTTAGATTCGATCACTATATCCGAATCTACATATGAAATTGTGAAATATGAATAGGGTTATGTCTTCGAATATCTAAAGCGTGAAAATAAGTATCTAAATTCATTTTTAAGAAAAACTTCACCGATTCAGAGTAAAGCCGTACTTTTGCACCCAGTTTAAAAATAAGAGTGCAATAATTAAATACAATACATTGATATGAAACGAATTAACGAATACAAGAAATTATTTCAGGTAACAGGTGAGCTGGACTTGAAAGAGTTAAAGAAAACGTATCGCGGATTGGTTAAAGAATGGCACCCAGATAAGTTCCAAGATGGTGACGTTAAAAAGGAGGAGGCTGAAGTAATGGGGCAGACCGTTGTTGATGGATATCATTTCTTAGTGAGTATTGCTCCTGAAACAAAAGCTGCAAACCTTGATGAGTACACGAAGACAATCATGGAATGTGGTCTTGAAAACTACAAACACAAGGGATTGTTGTTGGAGGTTTCATTTACGGATGGTTCCGTTTATGAGTATTTCGGAGTAACACCAGCTTTGTTTAAAAAGTTGATCAATTCAGACAAACAAGTTCGTTTCGCAAAAAGAAGCATTTACAATTCTTTTACATACCGTAAATCTAAAAAAGCGATGGCTCCTGAGCCTGCTTAGGACGAGTAGAAGAGAATGATATAAAATATTAAAAGCGTTGCCTGATTGGGTGATGCTTTTTTTTATGATGAAACATTTCCAAAATTTTGTTAAGATTTAAGTATTTCCCCGTCTATTAAAACAAGAACAGCATAGTCTATTCATTAATTGGCTAGCTTAGTAAGAACGATTGTTAAGATTCGAAAGAAGAATGGAAGGTATAGATTTTGGATTTGGAAAAGGGTTTACCTTCAGTAAGCACGTTCCAAAAGAAACATCACATTTTGATAGAGTGTTCGATGTTTTCAAAGAGCTGTTAACGCATACCTCTGGCGATATTGAAGAAGCATTTAATTGGCTGGAGACTTTGGATAAGGAATACGATATTTTCAGTGAGGATTATTCATTGCAAGATTTCGAAGAAGATCTAAAGAAACGAGGTTACATTAAAGAAGAAGTTGATCCAGAAGATGGAAATTCTGGAAAAGGATCAGGAAAGAAATTACTAACGGCAAAGCTAGAATCAGCATTGCGAGAGTATGCGCTTGATCAAATATTTGGAAAGCTTAAAAAGTGCGGGATAGGAAACCACAGAACTACGAAAATTGGAGTAGGAGACGAACGAGACGGAGAGCAACGTGCGTACAACTATGGAGACGATATGTCACTGATCAATATGACCGAGAGCCTTAAGAACGCTCAGATTAACAACGGAATTTCCGATTTACGACTTACTGAAAATGACCTGATCGTTGAAGAGACCAAGCACAAGGCCCAAATGAGTACCGTTTTGATGATTGATATCAGTCATTCAATGATATTGTATGGTGAAGATCGAATTACACCGGCAAAGAAGGTCGCAATGGCTTTGGTTGAATTAATCAAGCGTAAATACCCGAAAGACACCATTGATATTATCGTTTTTGGGAATGAGGCTTGGCCAATAAAAATCAAGGATTTACCTTATTTGAAAGTAGGACCGTATCATACCAATACTGTTGCTGGACTTGAATTGGCAATGGACATTCTCCGCAGAAAGAGAAATACTAACAAGCAAATTTTCATGATTACTGACGGCAAGCCAAGCTGCATTACACTTCCCAATGGTGAGTTTTATAAAAACAGCAATGGACTCGATGAAATGATTGTTAAGAAGTGTTTAAACAAAGCAGCTCAGGCGAGAAAATTAAAGATTCCGATTACGACATTTATGATAGCACAAGATCCATACTTGCGCCAATTCGTTGAAATGTTTACTGCTCAAAATAATGGAAAAGCCTTTCTAACGGGATTAACTGGCTTAGGGCAAATGATTTTTGAAGACTACGAAAAAAATAGAATTAAAAGAATATAGTGAAGATGAAAAAGGAAATAACATTTAAAGAATTGAAGGATTATGGAGTTATTGATAGAACGATTAACGAAGAAATTCAATCGAACTTAATTGCTCGAATTCAGGCAAAGCAACCTGTTTTTGAAGGTCTATGGGGGTATGAAGATACTGTTGTGCCGCAATTAAAAAAGGCGATTCTAGCAGGACATCATATAAATCT
>JABSPC010000289.1 GCA_013215515.1 Crocinitomicaceae bacterium | reverse complement strand
TGGAGGGCATTCAGAAGCGGTAAATATCGAATTTGAAACCGACTTCGACTTGAGTGAGGTCAGAATGTTGTTGCACAACCAAGAGGGTATCACCTTGAAAGATGATCCAACGACAAACTCCTATCCAATGCCATTGTACGCCGAGGGAAAAGACGATGTTTTCGTGGGAAGAATTCGAAGAGATGAATCTCAAGCGAACACTTTAAACCTGTGGATTGTTTCAGATAACCTTAGAAAGGGTGCAGCAACGAATGCTGTTCAAATTGCTGAGATTTTAATGAAGAAGGATCTTGTTGGGACTATTGCTTAACAAACGACCATTTTCTTTTCAGGGCGTTGACACGGTAATCATCTAGCATTTCGTTGACCCCTTTATTGATAAACTTCGTAATGAACTTTCGGGTCCCTTTGCTTTGTTTAAAATCCAATTCCTCTTCATAAATAGGCACTATGAACAGAAAATTGACTGTTTTTCCATTGACTTTAACAGGAGCCATTTGGGTTTCCAACAACATCGGGCGAATCATAATAAAGTTGTTTTGGGCCATCGTTGCAGAAATGGGATTCATTTCCTTTCCATTCGGAAACGTATGACCATGACCAAACCATGTTTTATTTTCCTGAACATACTTCGCCAGCTTCTGAATCCATGTGAAGACCCAATTCATTTGAGGATTATCGGCTTCCTCCCAATTCCAATAGCTCGGTAAACAGAAACACAATTCGTTGAATTCATTTCCTTCTTCCTTCTCTGGAACGGGCATGTTGTAATCGCTCAAACCATTGGTCATGAGTATGTTGATTGGCGATCTCAATTCAAGATCTAGCATCAGAAGAGGCATATCGCCTTCCTTCACTGGAACATCATGTACACGGTGTTCACCAAATCTTTTTGCTAGTTCGTTTTTCACAGGGTAAAGATAGATGGGAAATCTGAATTATGATTGCTCAGCTGGGTATTTCTTTTAACCACAACTAAACTTCAATGAGCTGGGTGTTTTTTAACCGCAACCCTTTCGCCGTGCGCCTATGCTATAGCTCCGGTAAAAGCATAAGCTTCAGCGAAGGAGCAAAGGCCCAAGGGATTGTTTTGCTTCTAGAGTTGAATTACAACAATTGATAAAGCTTAACTTCACTCGGATTCACTCATTCTATGCGGTACTGAAATAGTGGAAGAACAATTGATCCATCGGGGTCGAGAACCAGCCTGTTGTTTACATATTCCCATGTTCCTGTGGTGTCAACAGAATATAGAACAGCTCCATTCCTCTTTGCTTGCAGGGTGGCAGGATTATTCGTAACGGGAGCACTTTAAAAAGTGTAGGTCCCGTTTTTGTTAAAATTGAACTCCGAGCAATAGTACATTTTAACGCTTGAATGCCAAACTGCGCTGGAATCAGGATACAAGACATAAGAAAGTACTTCGTCACCATCAGTGCTAGACGATCCTAAGGTGGCATCGGTTTTTAAATACCAAGTGCCTTCCAGTTGGCAAGTTCCTGATAATGAAATTGTAAGAAGAAGTAAAGTGAAGATTGATTTTTTCATAACATTTTTAAACGATGTGGTTGATCCTAAAAGGTAAACTATACGACCTTTTCAAGTTGCATCCAGAAAGCCTCGCTAGAGTTAACGCAGCCCTGTTCAAGCATCTCATGAATTTCAGCAGCTCTATCTTTCAAGTACATTTTCTCAGTTCTAAAAATAGACAATGATCCCGCCTTTAATGAAAGTGCTTCATGAATTGATTCTGGTGTTGTTAAATCGATACCATCCTCATTCGCATTAATTGAAATCAAGTCAATTTTATCGTCTTTTAGGTTGAACACCATGCACGACTTCTGAGATCGATGCTCAATGAAACGAATCTTGTCGTACACTTTTTGAAGTACAGTATCTGAGAATAATTCAACCAATTCAACGGCTCTAACTGGGTTGAATTTGTTCATTTCCGTCCATTCGTCACCGTGTACACCATTGACAATCAAAAATGCTTTTAAATCATCTTCAAGCAATTCCAATTCTTCTTGCGATAGGATTCTGTATTTCATGGAGCAAAATTACTGCTAATAAACATTACTTTTGCAGCATGCAAGAGAAAAAAGGAATCGCAATTTTAGGATCAACGGGATCAATAGGAACTCAGGCCCTTGAAGTGATTGAGGCTTATCCCGATGTTTTTGATTTACAAGTAATCACTGCTTATAAAAATGCGGATTTATTAATTGAGCAAGCCCTAAAGCACAAACCGAACTCTGTTGTTATAGGTGATGAAAGTCTGTACCAGAAGGTAAAAGACATTCTTTTTGAGCACGACATTCATGTCTATTGCGGGGAAGATGCCTTATGTCAAGCTGTCGATTCCAATGAAATCGATACGGTTCTTACGGCAATGGTTGGTTATGCTGGGTTAAAGCCAACATTAGCCGCTATCCGCGCAAAGAAAAATATAGCCTTAGCCAATAAGGAAACACTTGTCGTTGCCGGTGAATTGGTCACAAAAGAAGCTGAAAGAAACGGCGTAAATATTTACCCCGTTGACTCTGAGCATTCAGCAATTTTCCAGTGTTTAGTAGGGGAATTTCACAATAAAATTGAAAAAATCTACTTGACAGCATCCGGAGGTCCATTTAGAGGATTTACTTCAGAGCAACTTCTTAAAGTGACTAAAGAGCAGGCTTTGAAACACCCAAACTGGGAGATGGGAGCGAAAATCACCATCGATTCCGCTACGATGATGAATAAAGGACTGGAAGTGATTGAAGCCAAATGGTTGTTTAATCTCAAGCCAGAACAAATCGATGTGATAGTGCACCCTCAGTCGATAGTGCATTCGCTTGTTCAATTCGAAGATGGGAGCATGAAAGCTCAATTGGGATTGCCAGATATGAAACTGCCCATTCAATACGCGTTTACGTATCCAGATCGTTTGAAAACAGATTTTCCAAGGTTCAATTTTATGGATTATCCTGAATTGACATTTGAACAACCTGATATGAAGACCTTCACGAATCTTCAACTGGCATTCGATGCACTTCATGCTGGCGGAACAAAAGCTTGTTCACTAAATGCTGCCAACGAAGTTGCTGTAGCGGCCTTTCTTAATGATGAAATTTCATTCGCAGACATTTCCATGATCAATGGAAAAACGATGAACTCGATGGATTCTATTTCTAACCCAGAATTAGAAGATTACATTGCAGTTGATGCTGAGGCAAGAAAGATTGCTAAGGGTCTTTGTAAATAACACACTGGTTGTCTGAACCTAAATGTAAAGTCTTTGGACTAAAATTAGCAGTACAATGCAATCCCTCATAGTACCCTTGAAGTGTAACCTTGTTTACACAAGCTTAAAATAGACACTATGAAATTCATTAAAGAATTAACAATCGCAAAACACATCGAAGACGTGTGGGAAGTTCTAGGCAACCAATTTGGTCAAATTGATCACTGGGCAAGTATAATTAGTAAGTCAGACGTTTCAGGTCCTGCTAAAATACCAGGTGTCGACTATTCTATTCGAACGACAATGACGGCAAAAGTTGAAGGAAAACAAGAATTGACAGGTTTTAATCCAACCAAGCATGAGGTTTCTTACAAATCCCTATCTGGAACGCCTCCTATCATTAAGCAAGTAGTTGCTGATTGGAAATTAACTTCAAAGGGGGACAATTCTACACATTTAGTTTTGGATTTCACAGAGCAAACGAAGGGAATGGGGCACCTACTTTCGCCAATAGTAAAAATGAAATTTGGCAAAATTGGAGACGAATTATTGAATGACTTCAAGTACTACGTTGAGAATGGCAAACCTAGCCCAAGCAAAATTGCGGCGAACTAAGCTGTAAGCCCGAGCCAAGTTTTAAAGCCTTCAATTCTTTTCGAATTTCCTTTATGTTCCACATACATTAAGGCATAAATGATCGCGTATTCAAGGATCACGAACGTGGTGTTTTCGCCATATGACTCGCCGTAAGCTTGATACGTAAACACCACCAGAAAGGACCAAAGTATTGGATATAATTTTCCGGTTAAAATCCCAAGTGGTATCAGCAAAGTCAGGTACCACGGGTGAACAACGGGTGAAAACGAGAAGTAAATCACGTAAAGCAACAGCAACTTATGATGAATTTTCTTGTCAGATTTTAAGCTTACCTGAACGAAAAGCAAGAAGGTGATGATTGGGAAAATCAAACTTATTTTATCCGAGACATCTATCTCGGTGAGGAAAATTGAGAGCTCTTTTACAAAGGCATAAGGACCCGCATTGAAACTGAACCAAGCAAAGTAAAGTCCAAAGCTATTCTTGAAGTTCCAAAAGGTTTCCAAATCAAGGATGAGAACTAGAAGCCAAAATGTTACGAAAGCGGCAACCACTGAGAACAGAATAAAATTTCGTGTTGACTTCAATCGGAACACGGCTCCAATTAAGAAGATTGGGTTTAGTTTCGAGCATATGGCAAGGGCTAAGGCCACTCCCGCTAGCGTCGTTTTCTTTTTTCTTAAATAATA
>JABSPC010000288.1 GCA_013215515.1 Crocinitomicaceae bacterium | reverse complement strand
ATTATGGAAAATAATGCAATATTTCAAAATTATGAGCAATTCAGAGCTTTATGTCACCCCTTGAGTGGAATTTAGGGCATGGGTGGACGGGAAAACCAATATAAAGCTCTGAGCATGTCGTAGGTCGCTTGGGATGAAAATTCTCCCGATACGTATGTGATGGAAAGTCTTCGTGGATCGTGGTGCAAACCCGGAGTTCAGCGCGAGTACGAAATGATGGGCTTCCTCGGGAAAACAATGTTCGATCCCAGCGAAATGTTGATGAATATTCCGAATGTGAAACAACCTGCTGGTTCAAGAATGTGCGGCGCTTGCACACTCATCAACGCAATTGTTTGCCTCCATCTTGAACTCGACGCAAAATCAATTCAACAAGAGTTCGCCGGATGTTTGAAAGAATTCAATCTGCCCGCACAGAAAGGATGGACTGATGTTGATTTGAAAGCGGCAATGGAGACGATCCTCACAGATATTATCAAAGGTCTGTCTTGAATGTCATCGCTTACAGCTTGCTAAAATACAGTTTTTCTCGATCTGAATTTGCGTTTTTGTTTATTGGCAGGTCTCTGAATAGAATTTTCAGACTTTGAGGATCCATTGATAAGGGGCGAAATGCCGTTTTCTGTTCTACATCTCACGGTGAACATCTCATTTGTAGGAGAAGCCGTTGGATTGGAAGATCTTCTGAAGAGAATTTCGAAAAAAGTGAATGCACGGCGAAAAGCTGCACAGAAAAAGAGAGAAAATGCAAGAGACAAGAAAAGAAAAGGAACAAGTTCTCCTAAGAAAGGCTCTTCAAGCAAAAGCAGCAAGAAACCGAAGAAGAGTTCGAGAACTTCGCCGGCCAAACGAAAACGTCCGAGTGTTTCAACAGCAAGTTCTTCAAGTTCACCTGGACGTGCACCCTCAGAAAGAATCCGCAAAGTTCATCGACAAACAAAGCTCTCGTTTACATAGAGTCAACAGGAAGTGGAAGTGTTGTGAATTCAATTGTTTAAAAAGAATATATTTGTTTTATTTTAACTACGAAAAGTCACGGCACCAGTAAAGTAGGTGTTTCTGTAATATCTACTTTAGTACGTATTTGTTAGCCGAAAAATGAACTGGACTGTCAAGGTTTTCGTAATTTCACATCAATCAAAAAAAAACCGAATTTCAAAACAATCAAAACAAGTCCGATAAAAGAAAGCCGAAATTTCTAAACAATCAAAATAAGTCCAATCAAAATGGTGAACGGAAAATTGGCCCCACGAAAAGCCTGCTCTGCATACGAATATTTTTCACAGCAAGCCGAATTTGAATTGATCGAAATTCTAACAGGAGACAAATTCCATGAGGTAATTAATTGTTCTTTCGAAATATTCCGACGAAAATCCAGGCAGCCCGAGTGGATTCGATATTATCTTGAGAGGAGCGGGGTCCTGATGGGTTAACTTCAGGCGGCGTGAATAATTCCATCCATCATTTTAACGCAATTTTGAGCATGTCGTAGCGTTTCAAATACTTTGGCTT
>JABSPC010000287.1 GCA_013215515.1 Crocinitomicaceae bacterium | reverse complement strand
TCAGACGAGGGACAGCGTCAAAAGACTTAGATGAAGTTACGGGAAATTATTGACAAAGTCAAGTATTTACTGGAATTTCTTTGAATGAGCCCTAATAACTGGCCCTGAAAATTACTTCCTTATTGTTTCAACCCTGACTCCTTTTTAACGCTCCATAGTCGAGGACTAAAGATTCATAAAAAATGATAAAAATAAAAGGTTGACTTAAATAAAGGGAGAACCCAAGAGACTACCGGGAGTTGTCTTCGACTTCTATTTAATCCGATGTAGTCACTCAATTAGTTCGGAGTTAAATAAACTCCTCACAACACTATATAAATTCAATTTGTTTAAATTAGCCTACAATTTTATTCGAAAGGTATAAAATCAGCTAATACAACAAACTACGCTAACGCTGAACTTATACCTAACGTTGTGCGTCACCGAAACAGACATCCAATAAAATAAAACACAATGAACTACCAAACATTTGAACCAAGTCTAGAATTGAATGGACTAATAAAATGTTATTGGACATTGGAATATCCAAAAGAAGAAAATCCGGAGAAACAGACTATTGTACCTGACGGCTGTATGGAAATGATTTTTCACTATGGCGACCTATACAAACAATACTTGCAAAACGGGAAAAGCATTATTCAACCAAAATGTTTTGTTATTGGACAATTAACCAGACCACTTGAAATTAAACCGACAGGTCAAACAGGTATCTTTTCCATTCGTTTTCATCCTGAAGGATTTTCACCTTTCACATCTATTCCAATAAAAGAAATGGAAAATACTGCCACATCTTTAGAAAAACTTTTTGGTAAAGACGGAAAAGAAATTGGACAGAAAATTTTAAGTGTCAATTCTGTTTCTGAAAGAATAAAGTATATTGAAAATTTCCTATTAAGTCGATTGCCAAATTCTGAAACTATTGACCATATCATACAATCAACTGTTGATACAATTTTAACGGCTAATGGAAACCTTTCTATTGACGAGCTTTCTAAACAAATCAATATCAGTCGTAGGCAACTAGAACGAAAGTTCTCTTCTTTTATTGGTTTAAGTCCTAAACAATTATCCAAAACGATAAGGCTACAAGCAACACTTAAAATGTTACTGAATAAACAATTTACTAGTCTAACTACTTTGGCTTATGAAGGCGAATATTACGACCAAGCACATTTCATAAAAGACTTTAAAGAGTTTACCGGATTAACACCCAAAGAATTTTATGGTAGCAACCTAAAAATGTCTTCGCTCTTTTACGGAATGGAATGACTTTGTCGCATTTTTACAATTTTACGTTTGTAATACCCTATATCTTTGTCGAATCAAACGTAATAAAAACTAAAAATGAAAAACTTAATCAATTGGTTTGAGATACCTGCTAGAGATTTTAAAAGAGCAGTATCTTTTTACACAGTTATTCTTGAACTAGATATTAAAGAAACTGAAATTTTCGGAACAAAAATGGGCTTCTTCCCTACTGATGGAACCAATGTGTCTGGGGCTATTGTGCAAGGCGAAGGTTACAAGCCATCAACTGACGGAGTTCTTGCTTACCTAAATGGTGGTCTTGATTTACAAATAATTCTAGATAAAATTGAACCTAGCAATGGGAAAATTATCGTGCCGAAAACACAGATAAGTCCTGAAATGGGATATTTCGGTATGTTCATAGATTCGGAAGGAAATAAAATGGCTATTCATTCACCTAATTAAAATCTTCAAAAATGAGAACAAAATTATTTTCTGTAGTATTCGGTTCAATAATACTATTCAGTTGTGCGACACAACATAAACAAGAAATCATAAAGGCAGATTGGCTCATTGGAACTTGGGAAAACCAAACGGCTCAAGGAAGTGTCTACGAAACCTGGACTAAGGTAAACGACAATGAATTTTCAGGAAAAAGCTATGTCATAAATGAAAATGACACAATCATTTTTGAAACGATACAATTAATTCAAGAACAGGGCAGTCTATTTTACATTCCAAAAGTTGAAGAACAAAATGAAGGATTGCCAATACGATTTGCCTTGAATACAATTTCAGACTCGGTACTCGTATTTAAAAATACGCAACACGATTTTCCGAAAATCATCTCTTACTCTAAAATTAACGCTGACTCTTTAGTTGCAGAAATTTCTGGAACACAAAACGGACAAGAACTCAAACAAACATTCCCAATGAAACGAATAGAATAAAAAGGCGAACGCACAACAATGTATAAAAGCAATAGCGGTTCGGTGGTAAACTCGAACCGTTTTTATATTTAATTGAGTATCTTGTTATCCGAAAAGCAGGTGCGTTTAATCCGCTACTGCTCTTATACTAAGCGTTATGCCCAATGTAAGGAACCAACAAATAAAAAAATCAACGATATTGGGTGAAAATTAATATCGCTGTTTTTATAATG
>JABSPC010000286.1 GCA_013215515.1 Crocinitomicaceae bacterium | reverse complement strand
TTATGGAAAAATACAATAATCGCAGACATCAAGGCATTGGAAGAATCGCTCCCAATATCAAATATAAAATGGCTGCTTAGTATGAAAATTAATAACTTAACAAGCTAGAGAAATGGTCCGACAGATGGGGAGTACTATATTGTTCCGATTTTTTTCATCGTAAAAATTTCAGTGTTATATCACCCCGCTAAAGACGTTAATTTATTCTCTGATTAAATATGCAAAGGTCTATTCTCTGTTGCTGAAAGAGCCGCTTCTTTCACACCTTCAGAATAAGTAGGGTGTGGGTGACAGATTCTAGCAATATCTTCTGCTGAAGCTCTATATTCCATTGCAACAACTGCCTCCATTATTAAATCAGCTGCACGAGGTGCGATCATGTGAACTCCAAGAACTTCATCCGTCTCTTCGTCAGCAATGATCTTAATCGTTCCCAAAGTATCCATACTTGCTCTGGCACGTCCAAGAGCCTTTATTGGGAATTGTCCTATTTTAATTGCTTTACCAGCTTCTTTGAGCTCTTCCTCCGTTTTTCCAACAGAAGCAACTTCAGGCCAAGTGTAAATAACACCAGGAATCAAATTGTAATTCAAGTGAGGTTTTTGCCCCGCTAAGAACTCAGCAACATAAACACCTTCTTCTTCTGCTTTATGCGCTAACATTGCTCCACGAACGACATCGCCAATAGCGAAGATGTTTGGTACGTTTGTTTGAAGGTTATCATTTACTTCAACTTGCCCTTTATCGTTTAACTTAACCCCTGCATTTTCAAATCCAAGGCCTTGAGTAAATGGTTTTCTACCCACTGCTACTAAACAGTAGTCAGCTTCTAGAGTTACCTCTTCATTCTTTTTATTTAAAGCAACAACTTTTACACCTTTTCCAGTGTTCGTCACCTTTTGTACTTTATGTTGTAAATGGAATTTGAATCCTTCTTTTTTAAGAACCTTCGTCAACTCTTTCGACATCGTTCCATCCATTGTAGGAATGATTTTAGGTGCGAATTCAACAACGTCAATCTGAGTTCCTAAACGACCGAATACAGATCCAAGCTCTAATCCAATAACTCCACCACCAATGACAAGCATCTTTTTAGGGATTTCTTTCAGATTCAATGCTTCTGTAGAAGTGATAATTCGTTTTTTATCCGGCTTCATTCCTGGGAAGAAATTTGGTTTAGACCCAGTAGCGATAATTACATTTTTTGTACTAATTGTAGTCTCACTTTTGTCAGTTGCAACAACTTTAATTGTGTTTTTGTTAATAAAAGAACCCAAACCGTGATGCACATCGATATCATTTTTGTCCATCAAAAACTTGACACCAGCACATGTTTGTTCAACCACCGCATTTTTTCGATTGATCATCTGCTCAATATTCGCTTTAACTTCCTTTACATCAATTCCATGTTCAGCGAAATTGTGAGTCACATTATGAAAGTGTTCAGACGAATCTAAAAGTGCTTTTGACGGAATACATCCAACGTTCAAACAAGTACCTCCTAGCGTATCGTATTTTTCAATTAGGGCTGTTTTCATTCCTAATTGTGCGCAACGAATTGCTGCTACATATCCTCCAGGTCCAGAACCGATGATTGTTATATCGTATGTGCTCATATCAAATAAGTGTTTACTACAAATGTATTAATTCTTTCATCTTAAAAATGGAACTTGGGCATAAAAAAAGAGGCTTCCTTGGTTTAACCGAGAAAGCCTCTTTGCTTATAGATATTGAATTGCTCTACAATACAATCACTTTTTTAGTTACAGAGTGATCGCCTGTTTTAACTTCTAAGAAGTAGCATGCAGAAGGCAAGTTTTGTGTGTTTTTCAATTGTTGAGAAACAGTAGTGTTTGTTGCTTCAATAACTTGTTGTGCAATGATCTTACCTTGAGTATCTCTTAGGATAAACTCAGTAGGATTGTCTTGTGCATTGTAGCTAACAGTAATCGCTTCACCACTTGTAGGGTTAGGGAATACAGATAATTGAAGATTGATAAGTTCCGCATCAACAACTCCTAAAATTCCAGAAACGTTAATGTTATCAATGTAAATGTTACTTGCTAAATCTGAAGCAGTAAATTCAAACTTGATTCTTGTCAATCTATCTTGTGTATTTGGAACGTATGTGAAAGATCCTTCTTTCCACATTGAGTTGGTTGTTGGAGCAAAGTCAGCGTTACTTGCGTACCCTGCAGAAACAATGTCATCTCCAGTAATAGTACTACCTACAGTTTGCCCATCAATTACAATTACTTTAGGTGTCCAAGTTTCGCCACAATTTCTTGTCGTATATACTTTTAATTGTTCCGTTATGTCAGCAGAAGCTACTGCGTTAGTTGCGTAAGCAAATTTGAATGTTATAGTAACAGCAGTTGTGTTTCTTAAATCCATTGAAGGAGTAATAAGGTTATCAACGCTACCACCTAGACGCATGTTGTAGAACCATTCTGAAGTGTAGTCATCTGCTTGTGAGATATCTTTAAAAGTATTCAATTTGAATGCTTTAGTTCCATCGTATCCGTAGTTATTTACAACGTTGAATTCACCATGGTTATTTTCAGGGTTTTGAACAACGAATAGTCCAGTTCCGTTTCCAGGGCTCGTAGCACTCTCCATATCGAATAACGTAGGTCCATAGTTCTGAGGATAATTCTCCGAGACAAAAATATATTGAATTTCATCTTTTGTATTTGATCCAGCAGTATTTGAAACTGTCAATGTAACTTGCTTCCAACCTGAAGATGTAAAAGTAACAGAAGGGTTTGATGAAGTTGAAGTTGCAGGGGTACCATCTTGGAACGTCCAAGCGTGGTCATCAATTACTGCGTTGTACGAAGCGTCTTGGAATGAAACTGAAGAACCAATACAAACCGTTTGATCAGGAGAATGAAAATCCGCAATAGGCGCACATAAAGGAACCGTTAATGCCGTTTGAGGCATAGTCATATTCAATACACCAGTTTCGATTAGCGTAGTATCTTGCCAAAGAACATTTCTTTGACCAGAAATACCAATCAATGTATTACTAGTAACATTGTGTTGACCTCGTGTAAACATAACAGCACAGCTACTGTAATCCATCCAGTTCTGAACATTTGCTAATGTATCTAGACCAACTAAACTCGTATCACAAGTAACCAAGTTAAGATTACAATTAGAGAACGATCCTTGTGTTGGAGGAGTATCAGTAATCCCATCATCTCCACATTCGCCAACACCACCAACAGAAGCTACTCCATTAAAAGGATGCGGTAGTCCGAAGTAGTGACCAGCTTCATGCGTTAATGTTCCAGTATCTCCTGTAGTATAATCTCTTAATACAATACCATCTGTCCAGAAACCTGAACCGTCAGTTCCAGCTGGAAAAGTAGCGTATCCTAAAAGAGTTCCTTGAGTACTTGCACCTGGCTCAGCTACAACCCAAATGTTTAAATAGTGTGATCTGTCCCATTGTCCAACCTTATGAACATTTGATTCACCTGAAAAAGATTCATGCGTATAAATGTGCTCAATTCCATTTGTACAATTTCCAAAAGGATCAAGAGCTGCTAGTCTAAATTCGATTCCCATATCAGCAACAATTGTATCGAACATTGGAATAACGGTAGACAAACCAGAGTTTGTTGCGCTATAATCCTCGTTCAATTCTTCCATTAATGAATAGATATCAGAATCTGAAACGTTTTCCGATCCGTACATATGCAAAATGTGGAATACAACCGGAATTACATAACTCGTATCATCTTTTTTAGCTGATTCATTTTCAGAGACAGTAAAAGTTCGACTATTACGCAGTAATGCAGCTTGTTCGTATTCAGCTTTTATTTGAGGAAATTGTTTGTGAAGGCTTTCCAAAGCTTCGTCCGTAGCACATGGTACTTCTTGCTGAGCAATACCACTAAATGCGAAAAGTGATCCAGCTAGGAATGTGAATATTTTTGTTTTCATAACTACTTAAATATATTTGAACTCAATATTTGTTGCTAATTGATTCACTTATAATCACGTCGCAACGTCCAAATTTAGCGAATTTTAATTGAGAATCCAGTAGAATAAACCTAAAACTTAAACTTTGTATACAAGTCTAATAATCTTAGTATGGATCAAAAACAACTATAAATGAAAAAGGCTGCTCCGATAATATCGAAACAGCCTTGAAAAAGTCTATTGATTGTTAAAGAACGACTACTTTTTTAGTAGATACGAAATCTCCGGATTTAACTTCTAAGAAGTAACACCCTGAAGTTAAGTTTTGAGTGTTATTTAATTTTTGAGAAACCGATGAATTTGTTGTTTCAATTACTTGCTCAGCGATAACTTTCCCATTCACATCTCTCAACGTAAATTGAGTTGCCTCATCTTGTGCAGTGTAAGAAACATTGATCGCTTTACCATTTGTTGGGTTTGGATAAATTATCAATTCCAAATCCATGATTTCTGAAGATTCAACTCCTAATATTCCTGATACATTAATGTTGTCAATAAACAAGTTACTCGCTAAATCAGAAGCTGTAAATTCAAATTTGAATCTAGTCTGAACGTCTTGAGAAGAAGTTGTATAAGTAAATGAACCTTCTCTCCACATTGAATTCGCTGTTGGTGCGAAATCAGAGTTACTTGCATAGCCAGCTGTCACAATGTTATCTCCAGAAATGGTACTTCCTACAGTTATACCATCAACAGATATGACTCTTGGAGTCCATGTTTCTCCACAATTTTTAGTAGAAAAGACTCTTAAAGCTTCTGTGATATCACCTGAAATAGTTGCGTTTGTCGCATAAGCATATTTAAAAGAAACTGTTACCGCTGTTGTATATGCTAAGTTAATTGAAGGAGTAATTAAGTTATCAACGCTTAATCCTAAACGATTGTTATAGAAGTATCCAGAAGTATATGGATCATCACTTGAGTTGTCATAATACGTTTGAAGTTTAAACGCTTTAGACCCGTCATAACCGTAATTATTTACTACACCGAATTCTCCCATGTTTTTTTCAGGGTTTTCAACTAAGAAGAAATCCGTTCCAGCACCGGCATCAAATGTTTCTTCCATATCGAAATAAGTTGGACCGTTTGTGTTTGGATAACCATTAGATACGAATAAGTAGTGGTCGTCTTCACGAGTATTACTTCCAGCAGCATTTGTTACTGTTAGTGTAATTTTTTTCCATCCTCCCGTTGCAAATGAAACATTTGCGTTTGCAGAAGTTGAAGTAGCCGGTGAACCATCTTCAAACGTCCATAGTCTACTGTCAATAACAGCGTTATAAGATTCGTCTGAGAAAGATACAATAGTTCCTAGGCAGATCGTTTTCTTATCAGTGTAAAAATCAGCAATTGGAGCACATAAAGGAACCGTTAATTCATCTCCAGGAACCTGAGGAGTCATTAAGTTAAGTACGCCTGTTTCGATTAATGTAGTATCTGTCCAAAGATTATTTCTTTGACCAGAAATCCCAATTAATGTGTTATGCATGAAATCACATTGTCCAGGAGTAAAGTGTCTATCACAATATGAGTAATCCATATAGTTTTGTATATCTTCAACTACACCGCCATTAGTTGTGTCGCAATCAATCCAACCAGCAGGGTAAGTTCCCATTGGACAACTTTGGTGACCTCTAGTTACAGGAGTATCCAAAATTCCATCATCATTACAGATTGTTGGCCCGTTAGTAATCAAATCAGAATTACCGAAAGTATGGGGTAAACCTAAATAATGTCCAATTTCATGTGTTATAACAGATTCTACAAATGGACTGGCAGTACCCATAGAACCTACATAAGTATGGTTAGATAAAATTCCATCTCTCCAGAATCCACTTCCGTCTGTTCCCGCAGGAAGAGTTGCATAAGCAGCGGCTCCAGGTGTTCCAACGATTTCAACTACCCAAATGTTCATGTATTTTGCTCGATTCCATTGGTTTAATTTTGAGAATGAATCTCCAACTCTAGACTCGTGAGAGTATATGTGCTCAATGCCGTTTGTACAATTACCGAAAGGATCTATTGCGGCAAGTTTAAACGTAATGTTTGAGTTTCCATTTAGGTTTTGAAATTCCGCCACTAAATCTACTGAATCTCCATCGGCAGCATTGAACTCTCTATTGAAAACTTCTACTGCGTCATAAATTTGAGCATCTGTAATGTTTTCATTTCCGTATTCGTGAAGAATGTGGAAAACAACTGGTATCACGAAGGACTCTTGTGTTTTACCATTTTCCATTGTAGTGCCAACATAGCTATTACGCAAAAGCATTTGAGCCTCGTAATGTGCTTTTAATTCTGGGTCAGCATCAAGAACTTTTTGCAATTCAGTGAAAGTTGCACACTTGTGTTGCGTTTCTTGAGCGAAAATAATTCCCGAAGCGAAGAAGCTCAGAAATGATAGGAGTATAAGTTTTTTCATAAGATATAAATAGTTTCAGTCGCACAAAATACGAATAATATAGAATGGAGGCAAGACTGTGTAAATCTTAAACGAGGTAATATTAATATTGGTTAGAACCTTATTGAAATAGAAGTTACTAATTGGAAATTATGAATTTGGAGTTATGAGTTCTTGAACTCCGAATTAACAATTAAAAAAGGTGCTTTTCAGCTCTGTAAGAAGATCGAACTAGGGGTCCGCTTTCAACATACCTGAATCCCATCTTTAGACCTAGTTCTTTGTATTCTGAAAATCGCTCAGGTGTTACGAACTCATCTATTGGAAGGTGCTTAGGTGTTGGTTGCAAGTATTGGCCAATAGTAACAACATCTACATTGACACTCCTAAGGTCTTCTAAGGCTTCGATAATTTCTTGATGCGTTTCACCCAATCCTAGCATAATTCCAGATTTGGTTTTCATTCCACCTTTTTTCAAGCGAAATAGAACTTCAAGACTTCGGTCGTACTTGGCCTGAATTCTAACTTCCTTTGTCAATCGGCGAACAGTTTCAATGTTGTGGCTTATTATTTCTGGCGCTTCATCAATTACTATTTGAAGGTTACCCCATTTACCAGCGAAATCAGGAATTAACGTTTCTAAGGTTGTTCCTGGCGATTGCTTTCTAATTGCGCGAATTGTTTGAGCCCAAATAGTCGCTCCACCATCTTTTAAATCATCTCTGTCAACAGAAGTAATAACAGCGTGCTTAATCCCCATAGTCTTTACACTATGCGCAACTTTTCCTGGTTCAAATTCATCGACGGCATCGGGACGTCCAGTTTGAACAGCACAAAAACCGCAAGAACGAGTACAGATATTTCCTAGGATCATAAAAGTAGCAGTTCCTTCTCCCCAACATTCTCCCATGTTAGGACAATTTCCACTTTCACAGATTGTATGAAGCTAATGCTCATCAACCAAACCGCGGACTTTTCTATAGTTTTCTCCTGTCGGAAGCTTTACACGCAACCACTTTGGTTTTTTTATTCTAACCTTTCCGTCTCCTTCGATAATTTCGCTCATCTCAAAGTTTTTAAAATGTCTTGCAATTGCACCTTAAATAAAAGCTATTTTTGCGCTGTTATTTAGACCATGCTGGACTAGATTACAAATGTACTGAAAACGAACTGAACATGGCAACGTCAAAAGTTGAATATTTAGGTGGGTTAAGAACAAAAGCGACACACCTCAAATCGGGAACAGAAATATTTACAGATGCACCTGTAGATAATAATGGAAAGGGTGAAGCTTTTTCGCCAACAGATCTTGTTGCAACTTCTTATGCTTCATGTGTGTTAACCATTATTGGAATCTACTGTGCAAATAATGATTTGTCTTTCGAGAATGGACATGCAGAGATAACGAAGCTTATGGGTGTTGATCCAAGAAGAATTTCAAAATTGGAAATAAATCTTGATTTATCAAATAATGGTTGGGATGAAAATGCCCAAGAAAGAGTTAGAAAAGCAGGTGAAGCCTGTCCTGTTTCAAATTCAGTAGATCCACTAATGGAAATAGAATTCAAATACCAGTTCTAGATATGGAAAGAAGACACAACGATAGAAACGACAGAGGCGATAGAAGAGAAGGTGGGCGAGGACAATACCGTGCAATTAAGGATGACTACATTTTTGGAGTTCGATCTGTAATTGAAGCTGTTAAGTCGGATAGAGTTCTCAATAAAATATTCATTCAAAAAGGAATGGATAAGGACTTGTTTATGGAGTTGAAGGATGCTCTTGCAGATGGAAATCATC
>JABSPC010000285.1 GCA_013215515.1 Crocinitomicaceae bacterium | reverse complement strand
CAATAGTTTTGAGTTTCGGCGAAGTATTAATTTGTCTTGAATGCTTCGGAAAAGACTGTTTAAGAAATTTAATTTTCGTTTTAAATGTGAGTGGATTTTTCTTTGCGTCAATTGACTTGGATGCAAAAATAGTATAATCTGCGCCGCGAGCCTTTGCTTCTTTCGCAACACGATCCATTACTACTTTGTGTCCAATTGTCGGAGGATTAAATCTCCCCCATGCAAATACTACATTTTTTGCCATAATAGCAGGTTTCCCTTAGCCTAACTGCTTTTAATTTATTTATCTTCCAGTAGGCGGCTCAGATGATTGTTTCATCTTTTTAAATCTTTCGGCTTCCTTTTTCTTTACCCTTGGTAAAATCTTGATTGCAATCTTATCAATTTTTGCCTTATACTTTTCTAGTTTCTTTTCAATTGCAATTACCATCTGCTTTGATTCTATCTCGCCCTTTGTTTTCCCGGCTGCCAACTTCTTAAAAATGATTGCGCGGGCTGCCTTTTGGGCTCTCTTTTTCAATGCCTCTGGTCTTGCAAATTTACTCATCTTTCTTTTACGAGCACGAGCAATGATTTTGGATTTACGCCTCATCATTCTGCCCTGTTCGCGTTTTCTCTTTAATGTCCAGGCTTCGTTCATTTTACTTTTGATTATACTTATTTGGATTCTGTTTAACAATCTTCGCAACTTCATTGGCAAGTTTCTTTGACATACCCTTGGCAAGTTGTGCTACTCCACCCTTACCCTTACCATAATCAAGCACCACTTCATATGAAATAGCGCCAACGCTTTTTCTCACTATAACTTTGGGACCAGCAGCTTCTGTGATTGTATCATATAAATCAAACTGTGACATTTCGTAATCCTCCCCGAAATCATGTCTTATATTTAGGAATCCCAGTTCTTTATTGCAGTGAAATTCTGATGTGAGAATTCCAGACGATCAACCAATTTAACAATCTTTCCTGCCTTGTCTACTGCAACAAATCCTTCGTCTCCTGTTACACGAAATCCCTTATTCGTTTTAACAAAGGTTCTATAACGATTTGCACCACTGCCCAGCTTACGGACAATCACATTCTTTGCATTGACAACATGTGTCTGATATTCAACCGTCGCAATTAACGTAGGCTTTACTCTACGATAAACTTTAAGATGCTCTTGTTTAATTCTCTCTTTTACATCCTTTGTCTTTTGAGTCTTGAGTGCAGAAATGTGTGTGTCCCACCAAGTTTCAAAATACTTTAAATATTCTACTGCATGTCCCCTCGGATTTGAAATGGCTTCTCCTGCACGAACCTTTGTATTATTAAATGTTTTCAAAGAAGAAGCCACGGCAACCGAAGGAATCTTGTTTTGCATATCCATAAACAAATTTAAATCACGAGACTTGATCTTACGAAACGATTTCCCTGCACGAGCAAGATATCGATCAAGCTCTGCAATTTCCTTTGGCGTAAATAATATATTACCAGAAACATCATGATAGTTCGCGTTGTCAAACCAAACATTCTTTGTTTTCTTCAAGCCTGAAATGTTCACGCCAATGGATGCAGACATTTCAGGAAGAGTTTCCCCTGTATATGTGGTATGCCATACCACTCCGAGCTTTGCTGCCTTGATCTTCTTGGCAAAATCAGACTGAGACTCTACTGCATAGACAATTGTGTTGGGTTGAAATGTAATATAATTGACCCCATCAATTGTTTGATCAGAAAGATCGCCCTTGGTAAACATCATGTCACCCTGAATAACTCCATTGATTCCCAGCTTTGGTAATTCCTTGAGAGCAACCTTGAGCTTCTCTGCAAGACCACCAGAATATCCATGCTTCTTTAGATCGGCATTTGATTTAATCAACTTTGCATTCTTGGCAAATACTCCCTTTGTTCCAACAAAGAACTTTCCATCCTCGGGATCTGTTCCTGCAAATATGGCTGGGGCCCCATCCCACTTGACGTGGAGATCAACCTTTTTCTTTGCAGTACCAGAAAGCATGTCACGAATGGAACGCAAGAAATTGATTCCAGAACGGACGCCATCAATACCATACAGAAACACAAGATCCTCAAGATGTTCAAGATGAAGATTTTTGGTGGCATCTTCTGTCAAAAATTGATTAAATGATTGCATGATTAATATTTATGGCCACCTTTATCTATTGTGGCATCTTGCATCCATGCAGCACGGTATCTCCTTGGAAAAATTCCAATACGAATGCCTTTTGCTGTTTGACCATCAGTTCCAATTACAT
>JABSPC010000284.1 GCA_013215515.1 Crocinitomicaceae bacterium | reverse complement strand
TCTGCATAATTAGCATCTAGCTCTGCTTTGTTCTTTTCAGCTTGTAACAGAAGATTATTTATTTTACTCTTAATCGCGTTACTTGCCACAAGATCAGGTTGCATCCCCATAGACCGAGTGTTGTATTCAAACTCTCCTACGTATTCAGTATCTAGGAATGAAAAGTCAATCCCCTCGCGTTCGGCAAACATCCCAAGCTTAAGCGGAGGTAATGGCATTTCATTTCCAGCCGTAAGATCTTCCTCGTTAACTTTTGAAGCATCTAAACTAAGTTTTTTCGTCACCATACCAGGCTTAGAAAAAACCAATTCAAACTTATCCGCTATTGGAATGGAAAATTTTAAAGAAAACTTTCCGTTCGATGAAGTCGTAGCCTTCTTTACTTCAGAACCATTATTTAAAACAGTTACAGATACTCCACCTTCATAGCCGCCACTATCATCATTAGAAATTCGTCCACCAAGGTTATAGTAGATATCTTGTGACCATGCTGAACTGGCCATCAATATTGACAATACGAGAATTATACTCTTCATACTTATTTCTTTTAAACGGAACTCTGTACAACCAGTTACAGATTTGGTTTAAATTTGATATAATCATTTATACAAATATGGTTAAAATAGTTCAGAATAGTAAGTACAAACATCATGCTAAACGTAGATAGAACAAGTTATTGGGAGCGAAAAAATTATTTCGATGGAGTGGATTTTTTAATAATAGGGGCTGGAATTGTTGGCTATAGTACAGCTATTCATCTCCGAAAGAAGAATCCGAGTGCTAATATTTTAGTTCTTGAACGTGGCTATCTACCTTCTGGAGCAAGCTCAAAAAATGCCGGATTCGCCTGCTTTGGAAGTCCAACAGAGCTGGCTGATGACATACGGTCATTTGGTGAAGAGCACGTTTGGGAAACAGTGAAATTGCGAATTGAAGGCTTGAAATATTTGAAGAGTCTTCTTGGTGAAAACACTATCGACTTACAAATTAATGGCTCATGGGATTTAATTACTAAAGGGGAAAAACACAGATTTGACAAAATTGCAGAGCTCATCCCCTATTTTAACGAACAACTCGAAAAAATCACCGGTGAAAAAGACGTTTATTCAATTGACAAAACGATTTCTACTAAATTCGGATTTGAAAACATCTACGGAAGCTTTCACAACCGGCTTGAAGGCCAGATAGATACATCTAAAATGAACACGGCGTTTTACAAATTAGCTGTTGAGTTGAATATCAATACATTATTCGGTATCGAGGCTTTAAAAATAACCTCGGGTAACAAGATGATAGTAAAAACGAATGTTGGCGATATTAATTCAAAGTCAGTTTGTATTTGTACAAATGGCTTTGCAAAACAATTCTTGGAAAAGGATGATATTCTGCCTGCGAGAGCCCAAGTATTGATAACGAAACCTATTGAAAATCTCCATATCAAGGGAACATTTCATTATCAAGAAGGGTATTATTATTTCAGAAACATTGACAATAGAATTCTCTTTGGTGGAGGCAGAAACTTAGACAAAGAAGGAGAAACAACTACAGCATTAGAAACTACCGATCAAATCTTAAAAAAACTGAGTGAACTTTTAAAATCAGTCATTCTGCCCAATACACCTTTTGAAATTGACCACACTTGGGCCGGCATAATGGGTGTTGGCGCTACAAAAAAACCAATAATTAAAAAAGTTGAGGAAAATGTTTATTGTGGAGTTCGATTGGGAGGAATGGGTGTTGCACTTGGAACTTTGGTTGGTAAAGAATTGTCAGAATTAATTCAATTGGATTCTTAATTATTTCAAACTAATTATGCTTTCTTCAATAAATTCTATCCGAATTGGCGCTTGATAATTGTTTAATTCTAAATTTGTCAACAAATCTTGAAAATTATAACAATGAGAAATACAGCTTTAACACATAGACATGAAGCACTAGGAGCTAAAATGGTAGCTTTTGCAGGGTACATGATGCCAGTTCAATACGAAGGTGTAAATGCTGAACATCAAGTAGTTCGAGAAGGTGTTGGGGTGTTTGATGTATCCCATATGGGAGAGTTTTTGGTTTCTGGTACAGGTGCATTAGATCTTATTCAAAAAGTTACTTCAAACGATGTATCAGTATTGACAATTGGTCGCGCTCAATATAGCTGCATGCCAAATGGAAAAGGTGGTGTTATTGACGATTTAATTATTTATAAAATGAAAGAAGAAGAGTATTTACTTGTTGTAAATGCTTCTAATATCGATAAGGATTGGGATTGGATCTCATCGCACAATTCATTCGATGCCACAATGCGTAATTTGTCTGATGACTACTCGTTGTTAGCGATTCAAGGCCCCAAAGCAGTTG
>JABSPC010000283.1 GCA_013215515.1 Crocinitomicaceae bacterium | reverse complement strand
AGTCGCTCCCGAATCGATTCAATCGAAACTTTTGCCTTGAATTCTCTACTAAATTTTCTTCTTGTTTTCTTCATATCATGTTCTAAGTTAATCAATTGATTTATCCTTAGAGACTGGTCTGAAATGAAGGGAGTATTATAAACTGCAAGTTTCTTGGAGTTCAAAAACCAAATAGTGAAGAATTCAATGGGTACCTTTCAGAAATGGCAAAAATGTTTGGTGTCAATGAGGAACTGGGCGAATTTTCGATCTCGTCAAAGGTGAATGAAACTTATGACATGCAACTTTCGACAGGTACCATGAACAAGGTCACTTATAAGCAAATACTAAAGATTTCTATTGATAAGAAAATTACCAAAGTGAGAAAAACTATCACTTTCAAACTTCAATAAAAAATTAGATCAATTCCTTAATCTCTCCAATAATTCGCTCTGCCAAATCATTTGCAGCGGTCAAAGATTTACTTTCAGAATAGATTCTAATAATTGGCTCAGTGTTACTTTTACGTAAGTGAACCCATTCCTTTTCGATGTAGATTTTAACGCCATCAGTTGAGTCAACTTCTTCGTTAGCGTATTTCTTAGCCATTGCCGTAAGCACTTTGTCAACGTCAATTTCAGGAGTCAACTGAATCTTATTTTTTGAAATCGTATACTTTGGATAACTATCTCTCAAATCAGAAACTTTCATTTTCTTTTCAGCAAGAAGTGATAAGAACAATGCAATTCCAACCAATGAATCACGCCCGTAATGAAGTTCTGGATAGATGACTCCACCGTTTCCTTCTCCTCCGATGACAGCGTTTTCCTCTTTCATCTTTGTAACCACGTTTACTTCGCCAACAGCAGAAGCATGATATGTTTGTCCAATTGCCTCAGTAACGTCTCTTAGAGCTCTTGTAGAGGACAGGTTTGAAACGGTACTTCCGGGTGTTTTACTCAATACGTAATCCGCTACAGCAACAAGCGTGTATTCTTCACCAAACATAGTTCCATCTTCACATACCATTGCTAAACGATCAACATCCGGATCAACTGTAAAGCCTACGTCTGCACCTGTTTCTTTTATTTTTGCTGAAAGATCTTGTAAATGCTCAGGAAGAGGTTCAGGGTTGTGTGGGAACTCCCCAGTTGGATCGCAATACAATTTGGTAATATTCTTAACTCCAAGTGCTTCTAACATTGCAGGAACAAATATGCCTCCGGTAGAATTCACAGCATCCACAACAACTGAAAAATCTGCAGCAGCGATTGCTTCTTTATTGATGACAGGAAGTGCTAAAATAGCGTCTATGTGTTTTTGTAGATAGGAATCATCGATTGTTACTTGACCTAAATCATCCACTTCGGCAAAATCGAAATCTTCGTTGTCGGCAATTGATAAAACCAACTCTCCATCACTTCCAGTAATGAATTCACCTTCTTCGTTCAAAAGTTTAAGTGCATTCCATTGTTTTGGATTATGACTCGCAGTCAATATAATACCACCTTGTGCACTTTCCATTGGAACAGCAATCTCCACAGTTGGAGTAGTGGACAGTTCCAAGTTAATTACATCAATTCCAAGTCCAATTAGTGTTGAAACCACAAGGTCAGAAACCATTTGTCCTGAAATTCTAGCATCACGACCGATTACCACTTTTACTTTTGCTCCTGAATTACGTCGAATTAACCAAGTTCCATAAGCCGCAGCGAATTTAACCGCATCAACGGGTGTTAGTCCTTCGTTCACTTTTCCTCCAATGGTTCCGCGAATTCCTGAGATAGATTTTATTAAAGTCATGTTAGAATGATTTTTTCAGCGCAATCATTTTCATACAAGCAATGGCGCATTCAATTCCTTT
>JABSPC010000282.1 GCA_013215515.1 Crocinitomicaceae bacterium | reverse complement strand
CAGTCGCTCCCGAATCGATTCAATCGAAACTTTTGCCTTGAATTCTCTACTAAATTTTCTTCTTGTTTTCTTCATATCATGTTCTAAGTTAATCAATTGATTTATCCTTAGAGACTGGTCTGAAATGAAGGGAGTATTATACATAACGTGTTATGTCTAGTCTTTTTTCTCCTCTAAAATAGTCTTGTATAACGTATAAATCTCCTCCAAATCAGGTTCATTTCTCATTGCATTTTTTCTTGCTTTAGGATTCTTGACCCAACGATAAAACCACGAGATCCCCCACTTTTCGAGGTATATGTCATCTTGCTTGTATATATCATCTTCCATAGCTTCGTCGAGAGAAATAAACTGATACTGTCGAATCTTTAGTTCATTGATAAGTTGCTCTAAGTAGTCTCTATTAATACTGTTGTCATGACAAAGATAAATTTGATCTGAGTGCTTTTGATAATGAGTTGTGGAAAGTGAATCGTAGAACTCGAACAATTTTAAAGTTTCAGTAATATATAACTGACCGATTTCACGAGCTCTTATTCTGTCCCCAGAATTCAAATAATGTGAATACACACAATTGAACATCCAATCGGAACTTTCTATTGTAAAAGGCACTGTGATGAAGTTGTTCTGCTTCAAATAAGATTTAATTGCCATATGCTGTAATGAATCTTTCCCAAGATCATTGTATGGAAAGCGAAAGTAGGATACATCTTTGTTATATATTTCTGCAATAGAGTCTGATAAAAGTAATCCTTTTCTTATGTCCTTTGTGAAATCCTCAAAACTTGATTCAGAGTATCTTGAATGTCCGAAAGTATGATTTCCACACGTAACAAAATCCTTTGAGATCCATGATTCCAGTAATTCTTTGTGTGCTATTGTATCTCCTTTAAAAATCAACCCTTCATTAATGAAAATAGCAACAGGAACGCTGATTGAATCGAGTTTGTTGAGTAATCTTGAGTTCTTGTCGGCATCAAACAGTTTTGAATTGGGAACATCATCTATGGTGATTGCCACTCTCATACTTGAAGAATATTTCAATTTGTTGTCGAGCCATTTTATTATTGAACGATTCAATTCTTCTTTCTTTCCTCTAAAACTATGATCAGTGTCAAAAAGCGATAATTTATAGTTATAACCAATGGAATCTAATTTTTGAGCCATTCTAACAGATTGGTGGTAATCTACAAAACGATCTTGCCTACCTGATATTAAATAGATGCTACTAGTTTTATTTAGTTGTTCAGGCCAAAAGTACGGGGACCTTTCAATTAAGGCATTTTCTCTATTGGTTGAGTAATCAGGAATATACTTCATGAATACTGACTCATCTAATGCAGGTCGTCGTTCAATAACTTTGAAAAGATCAGGCGCTCCATTGATCATTATTCCAGTCGTTATTCTCTTCGATTTTTTCAAAGAAAGAAAGGTCATCATTGCTCCCCTGGACCAACCAATCATACCTATGCGATTAGTGTCAACCTTCTCAAAATCATTGCTAATATTAATTAGGTTCAAAACATCATCAATTTCAGCACCACCATACTCATCGTTTTCCCGATAGTTTGATGCAAATATTAAGTAGCCGCTGTGAGCTACTTTTGAGGTAGCTGCAATTACAGTCATTAGGTCTAGTTTGGCCCAATCTCTATTTCCACCTCGATTAAAAACAACCAAAGGAAATTTACCATCTCGTTTTGGTTCAACCACCAACCCACTTACTATATTCGAATCGCTTTGATACGTTACCGCATAGAAATTTAAATCATCCAAATAGAGATAATCATCTGTCAATTTATTATAGCGAGAAATTTGTGGCCAAGCTTGAGAGCCTTCTAATAAAATGATTTCTTTTGTAAGTAATTTACCAGATTGAGAATGACATTGACTAGTAAGAATACCAAAGAAAAATAACAGAGATAATTTCATGCAGTAAACCTAATGAGATTCCTTCTGTTACAATTGTCTCTTTTTTAGAATAATTGTTAATTGGACATAACGGTTCAGACTAAAATGACGTGCGCCTTTTAGCTGTGATTAAGTTTTGGAATTAAAGATAGTTATTTTCGAGTAAGCTAGTTTTGCAAAGCATAAACGGAGCATGCAATTTAGTTAATGTATAATACTCCCTTCATTTCAGACCAGTCTCTAAGGATAAATCAATTGATTAACTTAGAACATGATATGAAGAAAACAAGAAGAAAATTTAGTAGAGAATTCAAGGCAAAAGTTT
>JABSPC010000281.1 GCA_013215515.1 Crocinitomicaceae bacterium | reverse complement strand
CTATTCCATGATCACTAGACGCTTCGTTTTATATGCTCCCAATTGTTCTGCACGAACGATGTAGATTCCAGGCAGTAAATCGGACAATTGTACTTCGACTCTGGATTGATTTGTACGAATCTCTTGTGTTGCGACTATCTGACCTGATATATTCATAATGTTTACTTGTCCAGCGCTGCCCTCGAGGTCAGAAATAGTAAGAATTTCACTTCTTCCAATTGGATTAGGATAAAGCACAATTTCAGTTTCTTTTCTGGCAATCGCAACACTAATAACTCCTGATTCATATGTGTCAGAATTGATATCGACTTGAATCAATTTAAAATAAGTTGTTCCATATCTCACGTTGTAATCTTTAACAGTGTATCGCTGTGTTTCTATTGTGTTACCGGCTGCCGAAACAGTCGCTACTTCACTCCATTTTTTACCATTATGTGATGACAAAACTATGAAATGGGAGCTGTTATTCTCGCTAATAGTAACCCATTCAATTTGAATGAATTTACTTGCAATTACTTCTGCAGAGAATTCTGTCAATTCAACAGGCAGTGCTGTAAAGCAATTCCCCGTTCCGCAATCTTCGGGAGTTGGAAGGCCGACACCACCATCAGCAGAACACCATTTTACGGTTGAAGACCATGTGCCTTCATTTGTAATTACACCGTTCGTTGTGATGTGAACTGATCCTGTACCGTTAACAATACCGGTTCCTTTATTAATAAACCCTCCGTTCTGAATATGAGAACACGCTAGAGGTCCAATATTAATAACTCCCTCATTTTCAATATTCCCATTTTGGACATCCATGTAGCCATTATTCAAGTTCAGTTTTCCTCCATTGTACACCTTAATGTTACCCTGAGAAATAATCCAACCGCCATTTATTGAAACAACACCGCCATTTTCAATTTCAATATTACTCGTGAAAGTCATGTTTCCTGTTGCATTCACTGTAGTATTAGCTGCAGCGGCATAGTATGCATCTTTAAGTGTTACTGCTCCATTAACGATCATGGTAGCATCCGACATATTTAGCTTACTTGAAGGGGCATTTAGATTACCTCCGGTATTAACAGTAATAATTGATGTTCCATTTAACTCTAAGTCAGAGCTAAGGGAAATTGTGTGACTGATGACAATGTCATCGCCAGATGTTGTGAACCCTGGTCGACAACCGCATGGGGTAATTCCTCCGTCGGTAGACCATACATTTGACGTATTGGTCCAAGAACCATTGTCGATTGAAGTGTAAGTAATTGCGAATAAGTTTGTGCACGCAAAAAACGTAAGAATTAATAAGATAATTCTAGGTGGGTTTAGGGGTAAGCTCATGTTGTAAATGTTTACTATATTTCTGCCTAGTTCCCATCGTTTCACTTGGTTATAATTACTTAAATAGCAATTATAATCATATGAACAGACTTTATAAACTGTGTCGGCATATCAAAATTAAAAAGAAATTTCCGAAGTGATTAAGTAAAATGATTTTTTTTATGGATTATTTTAAATAGGTTCAAAATAAATTACTTAGTTGAAAGTGTGTAAATTAGAAACAAAAAAAAACCTGCTAACACAAATGTGAAAGCAGGTTTTAACCAATGATCTTTAACAAACCTATTCCATGATCACTAGACGCTTCGTTTTATATGCTCCTAATTGTTCTACACCAACGATGTAGATTCCAGGAAGTAAATCGGATAATTGAATTCTAACATTTGTTTGATTTGCATCAATCTTCTGTGTAATAACTACCCGACCTGATATATTCATAATATTTACTTGTCCACTGCCTTCTTCAAGGTTAGAGATGGTCAGAACTTCATCATTATTAATAGGGTTCGGAGACACTCCAATTTCAACTTCTTTTCCGGCAATCGAAACACTAATCACTTCTGATTCGTACGTATCGTTATTAAAATCTACTTGAATTAATTTGAAGTATGTAGTTCCGTATCTCACATTGTAATCTTCAAAAGAATAGTACTGCGTCTCAGTTGTAGTTCCTGCAGCGTTAACAGTTCCAATTTCTTCCCATATTTTTCCGTCTTGCGATGACATGACAGCGAAATAATCACTGTTGTTTTCACTAGCTGTCGTCCATTCAAGTTGAACGAAGTCATTTGCGACAGCTGCAGCAGAGAAATCAGTTAAATCAACTGGAAGTACTACATTGAAACAATCTCCCGTAGCACAATTTTCTGCAATCGGTAGGTCCACACCTCCATCAGCTGCACACCAGTCTACAGTCACTGACCACGTCCCTTCATTCGTAACTACTCCGTTTGTCGTAATATGTACTGCTCCTGTTCCATTTACAATACCAATTCCTTTATTTACAAATCCTCCATTGTCAATATGGAAACAAGCATCAGACCCAATATTGATTGTTCCTTGGTTTTCAATATTTCCATTTTGCACATCAATAAACCCACTATTTACGTTCAGAATACTACCACTGTGAAGTTTAATGTTTCCTTGAGAAATGATCCAGCCCCCGTCAAGAGTAACGGTTCCACCATTCTCAATATCGAAATTACTTGTAAATGTCATGTTTCCAGTAGCGTTAATTGTTGTTATGGATCCAACCGCGTAGTACGCATCTTTTATCACAACAGATCCATTAACGATTATGTTTGCATTCCACATGTTCAATTTATTCAATGGCATACTCAATGTTCCACCAGCGTTAACCGTAATTGTTGATGTTGCGTGGAATACTAAATCGTTTGTATTTGTTATAATGTGGTTGATGATGATGTCATTTCCTGCTGAGGCTGTTCCTGGTTCACATCCACAAGCGGAAGCGCCTCCATCTGTTGACCATACATTAACAGTATTGTCCCAAGCTCCTGAATTCACCGAAGTGTAAGTAATTGCAAAGGTGCTTGTCGATATAAAAATCGCAGTTAAAAGAAAAACTGCTTTTGTAGTGTTGATTAGTAAATTCATGGCGTCTAGAATTTATAGTTATAGTAAGTTTGTTACTAATAAGACGTGACTCATTTTATGACGGTTGGTTGGTTTTTAAAATAAGAGTTAATTTTTTAACATCCGTGCATTGGCTATTCTGCAGGCTTTTAAGGTTAAATAGGCGTAACACTCGTTTTTATAGGGTTGTGCGCGCATAGTATGCGGCACGAAAAAAAAGTAAAGAATATTTTCTCTATCGAATTACTAGGGTATACAGTTCTGGATTTAAAACAACCGTTCGATAATCTTCTTAAATCAGTTGTTCGTTTTTGCCATTGAAAAGGATTGCTGTCAATCTCAATTACAATTAGAATTAAGTGTGTATTTTTAGAATTCAAATGAATCAAAACTTGAAAATCACCTTTCTTGGAACTGGAACATCCGGAGGAGTTCCTGTTATTGCTTGTTCCTGTATGGTATGTACTTCTGAAGATCCTAAGGACAATCGTTTAAGAAGTTCAATTATGGTTTCGTCCAATGATGAGAATTATGTTGTTGACACGGGGCCCGATTTCAGGCAACAGATGCTAAGGATTAAGCTTAAAAGCTTAAAAGCCGTTCTGTTTACACATGAGCATAAAGACCACCTTGCTGGATTAGATGATGTTCGGGCCTTCAATTATGTAGAGAAGAGAGACATGGAAGTTTATTGTGATGAACTCGTACGAACAGCTCTTCATAGAGAATTCCATTATGTATTTTCTGGGAATAAATACCCTGGTATTCCGAAAGTCAATATTAATTTAATACAGAACGAAACTTTCAATATTGAAGGGTTTCCTGTCATTCCAATTCAAGTCATGCACCATAAAATGCCTGTTTTTGGATTTCGGTTCAATGACTTTACTTATATAACCGATGCAAAAACGGTTGCCCCTGAAGAGCGCGATAAAATAAGAGGATCAAAAATTCTAGTAGTTAACGCATTGAGAAAAGAAGAACATATCTCACACTTCAATTTAGAGCAGGCGTTAGCATTTATAGCGGATATTCAACCAGAGAAAGCCTATCTAACACACATATCTCATTTATTTGGAACACATGAAGAAATTGAAAAATTACTTCCAGAAAATGTATTCGCTGCATACGATGGATTGGTGATAGATATGAACTAATAACTATATTATTATTCTAAATTTGCAGACTTAAAGCATTATATAATGGCGAACAATTTACTTAAAGGAAAAAGAGGAATAATCTTCGGAGCATTGAACGATCAGTCAATAGCTTGGAAGGTAGCAGAGCGAGCTCACGAAGAAGGAGCGACGTTTGTCTTAACGAATGCCCCTATCGCAATGAGAATGGGTAAAATCAATAAACTTGCTGAGGCAACAGGAAGCAAAGTTATTCCAGCGGACGCAACTATTGTTGAAGATTTAGAAAACTTAGTTTCTCAAGCGGTTGAAATATTAGGAGGTAAAATCGATTTCATTTTACATTCAATAGGCATGTCTGTTAATGTCCGGAAAGGAAAGCATTATACGGATGAGAATTATGCTTGGACAATGAAAGGGCTAGACGTTTCGGCTTTGTCATTTCATAAAGTAATGCAAACAACGAAGAAATTGGATGCGATGAATGAATGGGGTTCAATTGTGGCTCTAACTTATATCGCAGCTCAACGTGTATTCCCAGATTATAACGATATGGCTGATAACAAGTCGTACTTGGAATCAATCGCGAGAAGTTTTGGATACCACTACGGTATTTCAGATAAGGTTCGCGTGAACACAATTTCTCAATCACCAACGATGACTACAGCGGGAAGTGGTATCAAAGGATTTAACGAATTCATAAACTATTCAGGAAAGATGTCTCCACTAGGAAATGCATCGGCTGTGGCTTGTGCAGATTACTGCGTAGCGATGTTCTCTGACTTAACAAGATACGTTACAATGCAGAATTTATTCCATGACGGCGGGTTCTCCAATACTGGAGTGACTCAAGAGGTCATCAATAAATTCAGTGACTAAATCTTAAATGCGACTTTCGAGTCGCATTTTTTGATTGTGATAATATTTTGTTTCTTTTAGACGTTTAAAGAGTAATCAACCAATACTAATAAGCATGAGTAAAGCAATCACACTGTTGTTTCTCTTGCCTTTTCTCAGTTTATCGCAATCTCAAGAGATGAACTATAAAGGCGGTCAAGGAGGAACGGTTTCCTT
>JABSPC010000280.1 GCA_013215515.1 Crocinitomicaceae bacterium | reverse complement strand
TAATATTGATGTATTTACTATTGTAGATTGGTTTGGCGCCTAAGACAACTGGAATGACCAGCAATGGAAGCTTTGCCTTTAAGTCATGCAGCCCATACGCCATGTCCGTTGACCAGAACATGCTAATCACCGTTAAAAGAACGAGTGATAAAATGAGGATGAAACTTCGGTTGGATTTGAGATTAACCCAATATGTCTTTAGTTCGCCTTCTAATAGAAGATTAAGTACTAAGAACATCATCGATATAGACATCACTACCTTGTTGAAAGGAAGGCCAAAAGCCAATCCAGACAAACCTAGAACATGAAGATAAGTGTGCGTATTTGCACCGAAAATTCGGTTCAACATAGTAAGAGTAATACTTGAGTATATTAAGACAAACGATTAATTTCCTAAGATAGTATCGTACTCTCCCTCTTTGTTAAAAACTTCGATGGCTGCCTGGATGTATTTGTCATCTTTAAATGCATGTTTGGCCCTGCCTTTTTGGAAATGATAACGTGAAACGATTTCATTCTCAATTAAGTGCATAATCTCCGGTTTGAACTTTTCTAGATCCCTTTCTTTGCTTGGAACAACTTTTTCAAGAAGTAAGTCGTACTCGGTTTCCATGTCGTCATAAAAGCCCTCTTCCTCAGCCGTTTTTTTCATTTTTTTCAACATCTCTTCAGAAGCAGTTGAATAAGTGAATTCATGCTCTAAAACGAAATTTTTGAACGCTTCATAATCTGAAGTTGTTAAAGAGAAGTTTACGGCAATTTCATCCTCACGATGTGCAAAGAAATAATTCGTTGAATAGTCAAACACCAAATGCTCGCGGAATAAAGTAGCAGTCAATCTACTGAACTCTTTCACGTCTACTTCAACGTCAGGTTCTACGCCTCTTCCGTCGATTACGTCTCGACCGTTTGCAGTTTTAAAAATTTGAATCAATGAATCTGGAATTTCTTCTACTCCTTCTCCATCTAATTTGTCATAATACTCTAATCGTTGTACACATCTTCCCGATGGAGTATAATATTTAGCGATTGTAAGTTTCATTTTTGAACCATAATCCAAATCGTAAGTTCTTTGAACAAGTCCTTTTCCATAAGACTGCGTGCCTATGATTACTGCGCGGTCTAAATCTTGTAAGCTTCCAGAAACGATTTCACTTGCGGAAGCCGAACCTCCATCTACCAATATTACAACTGGGATATCAAGATCGACAGGGTCATTCATTGTTTTATACGATCTGTTCTCCTCAGCAACTCGTCCTTTTGTTGTAACAACAATTTCATTGTTGGGAATGAACATGTTCACAATTTTCACAGACTCAATTAATAGGCCTCCTCCGTTTCCGCGTAAATCGAAAACCAATTTTTGCATTCCTTCTGATGTCAATTCTCCATAGGCCTTAATAACTTCTTGAGATGCCGTTTTAGTGAAACTACTCAGCTTAATGTATCCAACAGTCTCATTGATCATTCCTGAATAAGGTACGTCTGGAATTTTAATCTCAGCGCGTTCAAATGAAACAGAAACCTCTTCACCGCCATTTCGTTCAACCAAAATATTCACCTTTGTTGCTTTAGGGCCCTTTAAAGCAGTAGAAACTTCACTCGAAGGCTTACCTTTCATGTCTTCCCCATCAATCTCAAGGATTTTATCACCCGCCATTAAACCTGAATTATGAGCAGGATTTCCTTCGTAAGGCTCTGAGATATAAGTGTACTCCCCCATCTTGCGAATCAATGCGCCAATTCCGCCGTATTGTCCTGTTGTCATGAGGCGGTAATCTTCAATATCTGTCTCATGATAATATACAGTATAAGGATCAAGTTCTTTTAACATTGCATCAATCGCTGTTTTGGAAAGACTCCCAGCATTTAAATCATCTACGTAATACTTTTCCAGGTACTCATAGATTTGATCCATTAACTCTAAGCTTCTGACAACCTCAAATCCATTGGATTGAGAGTGCGAAACACTTGAAATTGAAATAAGAACAATTGTAATCGCCCTTGAAAGGAATTTATTACTTCTGAATATTTTCATCTAAATCATCTATTATTTTGTTGAACAGTTTTTGAGTCTTGCGATTCAATTGCTCGATTGCCAATTCTTCCTTGGCACTATATATTAGGCAAATGGCCATATTTAATTCTCTGCGGTTTAATGGCTCTTCTAGAATTCGTTTGTTCTTTCTAATGGCCTCTTTACACAATCGTTTTATCCTGTTTCTCTCAATTGCACTTTTAAAGGTTCTCTTAGGAGCAGATATTAGCATTTGAAAAGGAGTATCACCTTTTAGATCCACCAATTTATATTTTACAATGAGCGGATAAGATTTAACCGTCACTCCTGATTCGAAAACTTCATCTATGAGCTTCTTGCTGCATAACTTGTATGCTTTACCAAAGGATTGGTTCATTCAGGGTGTGATAAAATCAATTATCGAAAGAATCTTCTTTATCTAAACGAGGTAAAAAGATGTCTTCTTTAATGATAAAGCTAGTTGGAAATTCTACGGTTATAGCGGCTTTTACTTTTTCCGCTTCTAATCTAGTTCTGAAGTCTCCAACTTTTAAAAAGAAATTGGGCGCGTTGTAATCCACATAAGTATCGATCTTAGGGAATCGAGAAATGAATCGTGAACGAGCATCATTAATATTACCACGTTCAGAATCAAAGTACAATTGAACTCTGAAACCATCTATATGAGGCTTAACATCAGGGGGGGTGATTTTACTTTGCTTTGCTACAAGAGCATTTATTCGGTTGTCTTTAATAACCTTTATATTGCCTTCTTGAGCAAAAATCATTGAACCGCTAAAGCAAATCAACCCAATCAATAAAATTTTAATCATAATCGTTGTTCATTTCTGATGTGTAAAAATACAAAATTGTTTAATCAATCTTCGTGCCTAAGGCTCAGATCTTCCTCGCGAATTAGTTGTAAATCTATGAGTTGAATATATATGGACGATAAAGCTTATTTAGAATGATTTTAAATTAATTATTTCTGAGCCGAAATTGTCATAAAACTGTCACGGAGTGTAACAATTCTGCTAAATTTGCTTGCGTCAAAAAGCGTTTTTTTGGCTTTGGACTAACAGTTTTTTATATGAAAATATCTAGTAGTCAGATGTTTAGAAATTTTAACAAATGGCGTCTCAGTGCTTTAACAGTGTTGTTTTTAGCAGGGGCATTCAACTCACAAGCACAAGGAGGCGATCTTTTTAAGGCGAAATGTGCTACATGTCACAAAATATTTGATGACATGACTGGACCTAAACTTTACGGCGTAAGAGGTCGTTGGGAAGCAAAGGGTGCAGGTGAAGACGTAATTATCCAATGGGTACGTGATCAAGACAAAGCGGCTACGATGAATTCGTATGTTGAAGGTCGTCTTAAATGGTCTGGTACTTCGATGACAAAGTTCGGTGGTCAAATGACCGATGAGCAAATCATCTCAATCTTGGATTGGGTAGATGATCAAGAAATAAAAGTAGACGGAGAAGAAACTGGTGGCTCAGGTAGTGAAGGTGATTCTGATGAGTCTGGACTTGGATGGATCTGGTACGTTGTTGGTGGGCTTTTTATAGTTATCATCTTATCGGTTGGAGGTGTTCGCCGTCAATTGAAAAGTGCTGACGCTGAAGCTTCAGGTGGCAGTTTTGATGCTAGCATGAGTTATGCTGACGAATTCAAACAATGGGCTTGGGTAAATAGAAAGTATGTTGGGCTTGGTGGATTAGTAATCGTTGTCGGTTTAATTGTAACATTATTCTTAGGCTTATATTCTATCGGTATCATGGAAGGGTATCAGCCTTCACAACCAATTGAATTCCCTCACAGTGTTCACACTGGTGAGAATGGAATTGATTGTAGATACTGTCACAACTCAGTTACTGAATCAAAAACAGCAGGAATTCCTTCTGTTAATGTTTGTATGAACTGTCACAAGCAAATCAAAGGTGAAGGCGCGCAAGTTGCACAAATTCAAAAAATCTACGATGCTGCAGGTTGGGATGGTAAGAAATACACAAACGTTACGAAGCCAATTATTTGGAACAAGGTTCACGTTTTACCAGATCACGTTTATTTCAATCACAAACAACACGTTGTTGTAGGTGAAGTTGATTGTATTCAGTGTCACGGAGACATGACGAAAATGACTGAAACAGCAATGGTTCAACCCGTTTCTGAATTAAACAAAATTGAAGGAAACATTCCTTTAACAAAAGCAACACTTACTATGGGTTGGTGTATTGAATGTCATCAGGAGAAAGCAATTACTGATGGACCAATTAATACGAAAGATCAAGGTAAGAATGGTTATTACAACGAAATTCACAAGAGACTTATGAGTGGTAATAAAGCTCTATACAGTGAGTACTTGGAAGATGATAAAGTAACTGTTAAAGAACTTGGTGGATGGGAATGTGCTAAGTGCCACTATTAATCAATTACTAGAAGAATTCGAAATAAGAATATGGCAATGGAAAGAAAATATTGGAAAGGAATTGATGAGTTGAATGAAACTCCACAATTTCTAGAATCCGGCGATAAAGAGTTTCCAGCTCAAAATTCAGTTGAAGAGTTTTTGGGTGACGAAAGTCTTCAGGAGTCATCTACAGGACGTAGAGATTTCCTTAAGTTTTTAGGGTTCAGTGTTGCCGCAGCTACGGTTGCAGCATGTGAGGCTCCTGTTACTAAGGCTATTCCTTATGTAAACAAACCAGAGGATGTTATACCTGGAATGCCAACCTGGTATGCTTCTACTTACTACGATGGAATGTCGTATGCAAGTATTCTTGTTAAAACAAGAGAAGGGCGACCAATCTTCATAAAAGGAAATAAAGATTACGGAATCACTAGTGGTTCAATTAATCCGCAAATTGCAGCGTCTGTTTTAGGACTTTACGATAGCGAAAGATTGACAAGACCTACTATTAAAGGTGATCCGAAATCATACCGAGATTTAGAAAAAGGAGTTAAAACTGGATTGAAATCAGCTAATAAAGTTGTTGTAGTATCCAATACTCTTATCAGTCCTTCAGTTAGAGAATCAATTAGATTATTAGGTGTATCTATTGGGGAAGATAAATTTGATCATATCGAATATGATGCTGTATCATATGCTGGGATGAGAGCTGCAAACAAAGCTTCTTTGAAAGTTGTTAGCAAGCCAATGATGGATACAGAAGGAAATGAGATGGTAGATCCAGATGCTGAGGATAAGCCAGGGATTATTCCTAGCTATGATTTCTCTAAAGCAAAAACAATCGTTTCTGTTGGTGCGGACTTCTTGAACTCATGGTTAATGCCAACAATGTTCGCTCCTCAATATGGAGAAACAAGAAACCCAGATGCTGAGTGGATGTCTAAGCACTTCCAGTTTGAATCAATGTTGTCGATTACAGGTTCTAACGCAGATGTTAGAGCAATGATCAAGCCTTCTGAGCAAGCGAATGTTCTTTCTTATATCTTGAAAGGATTTGGTGTTGATTCGGGAGTTTCTTCTAGTTTAAAGGAAGGTCCTAAAACAGCTGCTGATAAAGCAATTGAGGCACTTAAGCATTCAAAATCTGAATCAATAATTGTATGTGGATCGAACGAAACATCAGTTCAAATTCTTACGAATAAACTGAACCACGTTTTAGGAGCATACAATTCAACGATAAACGTAAATAATCCGATCAATTTGTTCAAGTCACAAGATGACAAAATGAGCAAATTTGCAAGTGATGTTGCCAATGGAAATGGACCTGATGGAGTTATTTTTTATGGAGTAAATCCAGTATACACTCTTCCAAATGGTAAAGCATTCGCTAAGGGATTGAAAAAAGTGAAGACTTCAGTTTCAATGTCGCTTTACGCTGACGAAACAACAGTAAATTGTAAATATGTTGCATCTGATCTTCATTCACTTGAATCTTGGACGGACCATTGGCCAGTAAAACACCATTACGGTGTTGGTCAACCAACAATCCGTCCTCTTCATAATACTGCTTCTGCATTAGAATCATTTTTGGTTTGGGCTGGAGAAGAAACAAGAGGTGGGAAAGATTCTCAAGTAGCGTATAAATTTATTCAAGGTCTTTGGGATCAGCACGGTTTCCAAGACCCTGAGCAAACTAAATATTCTGACTTCCATACCTATTGGAACATGATGGTTCACAACAGTTGTGATAACATGATGGAAGTTGAAACTTCAAACCCTGATTTCATTGAGGGATCAATGTCAGAATTGAAATTTGCCAAAGTAAGCGGTAGCACAGAAATTGTAATGTATCAAAAAGCAGCAATGGGAGTTGGAGCGCATGCAAACAACCCATGGTTGCAAGAGATGCCAGATCCAATGACGAAAGCGACTTGGGACAACTACTTTACAATGAATCCAACTACAATGACGAAAAAGGGTTATGCAACTACTTTCGATCAAGAAAACGGATTAAATAAAGCTACTGTTAAAGTAAACGGAACAAAAATTACACTTCCTGTTTTCCCATTGCCTGGGCAAGCAATCGGCACTGTAGGTGTCGCTCTTGGATACGGTAGAGGTGGAAATGGAGAAAAGATTGGTAAGGGAGCTTATCAAACAAAAGAATACGGAGGTCACATAGAAGGTGAAAATGGAAAGCCTGCTTCAATCGGAGCTAACGCATTTGCATTTACTAGCCTTTCGAACGGAACTTATTCTACTTACGCTTCGGGTACACTTACTGATGCTGAAGGAATACATCAAATTGCAGCGACGCAGATTCATTCAACAGTAATGGGTCGTCACTCAGTTGTTAGAGAAACTACAAAAAGTACTTACGATAAAGAAGGAAGTAAGGAAGCGTATAACCCAACTTGGACATTGCAAAAACTGGACGAGCATGGGCATCACGTTGACGCACCAATGTCTGAATTTGATTTATGGGATGCACATCCTGTTGAGAAAATCGGTCACCGTTGGGGTATGACTATCGACCTTTCATCTTGTATCGGATGTGGTACTTGTTTGATTGCTTGTCAATCGGAAAACAATGTTCCTGTTGTAGGTAAAGATGAAATTAGAAGAGGGCGTGAAATGCACTGGTTGAGAATTGACCGTTATTACGCATCTGATGTAGAAGCAGCGCCAGGTACTCGTACGGATCATGGCATGAGCAAAATGGAATTCTTCAAAGCGGCTGAAGAGGCAGCGGAGAACCCAATGGTTGTTCACCAACCGATGATGTGTCATCACTGTAATCACGCGCCTTGTGAGACAGTTTGTCCAGTAGCAGCAACAACACATAGTAATGAAGGGTTGAACCAAATGGTATACAACAGATGTATTGGTACAAGATATT
>JABSPC010000028.1 GCA_013215515.1 Crocinitomicaceae bacterium | reverse complement strand
GCTTCAATTGATTTGTTGTTTTCATTTTTACTGTATTTAATGTTGTTTTCTATTCTACCTAAAGCTTTTTCAAGATCTTCGATTGGAGATCACATTGAAACCCGGATATATTTCTTTCCATTGGATCCAAATACGATTCCCGGTGCGACAAACACTCCTACTTCATGAAGCAGGTAATCGGACAAGTCTTCACTAGATGAATAATCATCGGGGACCTTTGCCCAAACAAACATTCCAACTGTGTTTTTCTGATATGAGCAATTCAGAACATCAAGGATTTCCCATACAACAGATCTGCGAACCGCATATTCTTGGTTTAATTCATTAATCCATTCTTCATATACATTCAAAGCTCTAACCGCAGCAGTCTGCAGTGGCAAATACATTCCAGAATCCATGTTGCTTTTAACTTTTAAAACACTATTAATCAGTTTTGAATTTCCTGCAACCCACCCAATGCGCCAACCAGCCATGTTGTGGGATTTACTTAGTGAATTCAGTTCGAGACAAACTTCTTTAGCCCCTTCCAATTGAAAAATACTGAAGTATTCATCTGTTAAAATTGTACTGTATGGATTGTCATTTACGATAATGAAATCATTGGCTTGGGCCAGATAAATTAACTGCTGGAGCACTTCCTTATTTGGAGTTTCACCAGTTGGCATATGCGGTGCATTGAGCCAGAATATTTTAGTTTTTGGAGAAATTTGTCGTGCAAGTGCTTCCAAATCAATCATAACATCTGGTTCAATAGAATACTCCAAAGTTTCAGCTCCCACTATGCTACTAACTGCTTTATAAGTTGGATAGCCCGGGTTCGGAATAAGGACTTCATCTTCTGGATCAATAAACGCTTGGGAGATATGCATAATCCCCTCTTTCGATCCCATTAATGGAAGAATCTCAGTATCCGGGTTCATATTCACATCATATCGTTTCTTCATCCAAGTTGAAATTGCTTCCCGCAATTCAGGCATTCCCCTGTAACTTTGATATCCGTTTGAATCGCTAAACAGAGCCGACAATCTTAATTGATTGATGGCTTCTACAGGTGGGGGTTGGTCCGGATTTCCTATTCCTAAATTCAAAACATCAACTCCATTAGCTCTTAAACCAGCAACTTCTTTAAGTTTCTTAGAGAAATAATATTCTTTAATGTTTTGTATTCGTTTTGCTTCTTTCATTTTCTATTTATTTAGTGGTTCATGTTTGTATCTACCCAATATGTTCAGTTCAATTGTTAACGGTTTGAGATAATTTAAGGCAGTTTCAAATCCGTCCACATCTTCTAATAATAAATCAAGGTAAAATCGATATTGAAATGGTTTACCTATTACAGGTGAGGACTCTATCTTTGTAAGATTGATTCCCTTCCGATGCAATAGAGATAAAGCTTTCGCTAGAATTCCCGATTCGTGTTTTAAAACAATGGAAAGACTTACTTTGTTTCCTGATTCAACCTTTATGCTCTTGGACAAAACAGCGAATCGAGTGTAATTGTCTTTATGTGTTTCAATATTCTCAGCCAATATTTCCAAACCGTAATATTCAATCGCCAATTTGCTCCCGATAGCTCCTTTACTTCTGTCTTTTATCTCTGCTACTTCTTGAATTGACAAGGCAGTGTCAGAAGCTTCGACCAATTGTATTTTCGGTTGCAATTTGAAAAACTCCCTGCACTGATTTAATGCCATATAATGCGAACTCACTTCAGTTAAGTCAAAGATTGAGCTCCCAGGAATCCCACCAAGGTTTTGATGTATTCTCAAGTTGGTTTCGCCTACAATGGGCACTCCAGATTGACGAATGAGTTCATAGTTATTTAAAATTGTTCCAGAGATTGTGTTTTCAATTGCCATTAATGCGGCATCAACAGAACCGTTTTGAAGCAGTTCAATTTCATCTTTGAAATCAGCACATGGTACAATTTCGATATCTGATCCGAAGACGCGTTGAGCAGCTTCCTCGTGGAAAGCCCCTTTAACGCCTTGTATTGCTATTTTTTGTTTCATAATCTTAATTCTCTTCAATAAAAAAAGCCTCTCCTTATTGGGAGAGGCTTCAGTAACTTCACTTTACTGCATATTCTCCCTGGTCACTCTCTGGCGATAAAAAAGAAATACCAATATGTTAATCTCATTTTNTTCATGTTTGGGCATAAAAAAAGCCTGCTCTCAATGAAAGCAGGCTTATATAATTCATATATAAGTAACTACCTTCGATTTGTTTTCGAATAATAAAAAAAACTACAAAAGTTTGTCATCCAGTTCATAATATTGTCTTGTTATCTGCAAATATGATAATTAATCTCAAAACATTTATGCACTAATATGAATACTCTTAATTATTGAAATGCGAAACGTTTTCTCATTTCAACATTCTACTGGAATTAATTCTTTTTCCAGATCGATTACAAATGCATCAATTTTTTCCTTGTTAACATCTGGCATCGTTATTAAATGGGCAATATCATTCTGTACAGCCAATTGCCACGTTTTGCAAATTTTACGTGGCGGTGTTGGTAGCACAACGGTTATCGCATTTGGGTTTCGCCACGCTGGAATGCCAATTTCTTTCAACTTTTGCTCAGCATATTTTGCGACTTCAATACATTTCTGAACATATTCGTGCGCTCCTTCCTCCTTTAAAGATTGAATAGCATACCATAAAATTAATGGTGTTATTCCGTTTCGAGAACCTGCAATTGTTGCATCCACACTATCGATATATGGAATCTTTTCTGCGATTCGATCTCGGTTACTTTTCTTGGAAATCACAACTCCACATGGCAAGGGCGATCCTAAAAATTTATGCCCGCTTACAGAAATACTATCAATACCCGTTTCAAAAGCAAATCGAGGACGTGACTCTAGAAATGGATAAATCATTCCAGAAAGCGCCGCGTCCACATGAATGTATTTGTTGGTAATTCTCAATTCTTTTAAGATCGCTTGAATTGTATCCACATCATCTCTCGCTTCTGTCATCGTAGTTCCTGCTGTAGCGAATATGATTACTGGAAGATGACGGTTAACGCGTACTGCTTCATTCAAGTCATCATAATCAATTTCGCCATTCGCCTGAGCCTTAATAACTACTGACGGTAAATTCAGTAATCGAATATTTTTCTGTGCTGAATAATGAGCACTTTCACAATAATAAACGATTCCTTTCGGATAACATTCGCGCGCCAAATACAAACCATAAAGATTGCCTTCCGATCCACCGTGATTAACATATCCCCACCAATTTCCTTCTGGAGCATTGAACAAATCGGCAAAAAAGTTCAATACCGAGCGCTCAATTGCCATTGTATTCGTTCCCAACGAGGATAATTCGTAAGGATCTCCAGCATTGTTAATCGTGTAGCTCAAGAATGGATAGAGTGCTGAATAATCAAATTTCTTATTCAGTGGATAGCCCAACATTTTATCACTATTCTTTCGAATATCATCTAAGAGCTTATTTAAAGTCGACTCTGCATTTTCATTTATTCTCATGACGTCAAATAATAAGTGGTTGAACTTCCTTTATATCCTCTTTTTTGTTCACAAACATTGCAACCCGACTTTGGCCAATCCCTCCGCCAATAGTGCTAGGCAGCTCACCATTGAGCAATGCTTTGTGGAATGGAAGTGATTTCCGATCTTCTTTATCCAAAATTTCAAGCTGTGCCTCCAGTGCATCTTTATCAACGCGAATTCCCATTGATGAAATTTCAAGGCTCAACTCTCGAACGGAATCCCAAACAATTAAATCTGCATTCAATCCAGGCCGTCCCAAATCATCTTTTGTTGACCAATCATCATAATCGGGTGCGCGTAAATCATGAACTTCTCCGCTTGATAGTACTCCTCCAATTCCTATTAATAAAACCGCTCCGTACAATTCAGCAATTGCGTGTTCTCGCTCTTTGGGTGATAACTCTGGGTATTGTTTCATCACATCTTCCGTGTGCAGAATTTTTATTTCATTCGGCAATACAGGAAACTCTCCACGTCTCAATGCTATTTTTCGTTCTGTATATTTTAAAGCATCAAAGACTTGAACACCATGACTTATCAATGTCTCGATTGTTCTATCTGATGGATTAATTACCTTTTCCCAATCCCACTGATCGACTGAGTAAGAATGAATTGGTGAAATATCTTCATCGATACGAATTGCTTTCATATCTGTAACAATTCCTTGTCCTGGTAAAACACTCAGTTCACCAAGATACCAGCGCTTCCATTTGGCCAAAGAATGAACAATTTCATTCGTTTCTACTCCCAATTTAAATGAAACAGCATTTTCAACACCATTCAAATCATCATTCAGCCCGGAATTTTTAGCCACAAATAATGGAGCATTGATTTTAACCAAGTTTAAATGTTCTTTCAATTCCGATTCAAATGTTTGTTTGGTGTCGTTAAGTAACGATTCAAACGCAAGACTTCTGTGTTTTAATGTTGTTTTCATTTTTAATTAGTTTTAGCCAAATTTATATCATATATAAATCACTATCCCTAATAGCGCTTAATTATTCAATGGATAATTGCTTTTCACTTAATTAATTATACTAATCAAGTAATTTTGATTAACTACGATAAAAAAATTGATGTTTTGCGGCTTTCTAACTTACTTTAAGAAAGTAGCTCATTATTTACTAATTCTTCAGATGCAAATACGTTGCTACTCAAATAACGATCTCCTCGATCACAGGCAATAAATACAATAAGACCTTCTGTTATTTCAGTTGCAACCTGCTGTGCGACAAAATAAGCTCCCCCTGAACTCACTCCAGCAAAAACACCTTCTTCTTGCGCTAGATATCTAGTTGCATTTTCGGCATCTTCTATTCCAACATCTACTGTTTGATCTATTCGTTCAGGGCTGAAAATTCCTGGACGCATATCTATACTCCATTTCCGAATTCCGGGAATACTTGCGCCATTGGCAGGTTGAGCACCTACAATTTGGATATCACTGGATTGTTCCTTCAAAAATTTAGATGTCCCCATAATAGTACCTGTTGTTCCCATTGCCGAAACGAAATGTGTGATTTCACCATCGGTATCTCGCCAAATTTCAGGTCCAGTTGTTTTATAGTGTGCCTTCCAATTATCTTCATTATCGAATTGATTTAATAATCTATATCCATTTTCTTTCGCTAATCGGATCGCCAATCGACGGGAATATTCAATTGTTTTTTCTCCTGGAGTCAACAGTAATTCAGCTCCAAAAGCCCTCATCGTTTGTTTTCGTTCTTCGGTTGAATTATCAGGCATGACAAGAATAATTTTCACTCCAAATTGAGCAGCGACCATCGCAAGAGCTATTCCTGTGTTTCCACTTGTTGCTTCTATTAAAGTATCACCAACCTTTATGGCACCAGATTCAATCGCAGATCGAATCATATTTAATGCTGCTCGATCTTTAACACTCCCACCTGGATTTGTTCCTTCCAATTTTGCAAAAATGCGAACCTTTGGGTTGGGTGATTTCAATTCAACAAGAGGTGTGTTCCCTATAGTTTCAATTAATTTCATAGGTCATTTTTTGATTGTTTGTTTCTTCCATTTGGTCAATACTTGGCTTATAATACACCCTTGAATTAGGTGCTATACTTGAGGTTAGCCAAACATTTCCGCCTATCACGCTTCCTTTACCAATTACAACTTCCCCTCCCAGTATTGTCGCTCCCGCGTACAATACAACATCATCTTCAACTGTTGGATGTCGTTTTAATCCCTGTTCTGAAGCGCTCGGACTTAAACCTCCCAAGGT
>JABSPC010000279.1 GCA_013215515.1 Crocinitomicaceae bacterium | reverse complement strand
TGGAGGGGAGAACCCGTTCGCTTTATAGTTAGATGAAAGTGCGATTGAATGTCCAATAAAGAAAAAAGGAGCTTGCATTATCGAAACTCCACCGAGGTATTTGAAAACATATTTTCCGTTGTCTTGCTTGTGGGCTTGATACATTTCCCCTCCGGTCAATTGGTAGGTACTATCCATTTCGTCCACCCATTCTAATTCCGTCATGTCATTATAGATTACCGAAGACGGAAGGTACAAGTAGTATCCAAAGGCATCCCATGTTGTAATTTTCAATGGATCGCCGGATGAAATATTTGTATAGGAAATACGGTATTGGATGAGAATAATTCCAACAATAATGCACACAAAAAGAGAATACCGATTTTTCATTGAAATAAACGTTCAGACAAAAATATCAAATTCTAAGTGGAATTAACAGTGCATAAAATCCTCACCAAAAACAAGAGTCATTCTAGATATCAGTTCTTCTGCATTTTCACGTGAGAAAACCATAGGTGGTTTGATTTTAAGCACATTGTGCTGTGGCCCGTCTACACTCATTAATATACCCATGTTTTTCATTCGATTGGCAAGGTAATAGGCGTGATCGGCAAGCGGTGTTTTATCTTGGTCTACTAATTCTATTCCTAGGAAGAACCCTTCGCCACGAACGTCTCCAATGACTGGGAATTGCAGACTAAGTTCAGTCAATTGAAGTTTTAAGTAATTGCCAATTTCCAGCGCTTTTTCCTGAAGTTTTTCATCTTTGATAACTCCAAGAACTTCGGCGCCAATTGCACTAGATACTGGATTTCCTCCAAAAGTATTGAAGTATTCCATGCCGTTTGTAAACCTCTCTGCAACTGCTTTTGTGCAAACAACGGCAGCCATTGGATGTCCATTTCCGATTGGTTTACCAACTGTTACAATATCTGGAACAACCTCGTGCAATTCAAACCCCCAAAACGTTTTTCCAACTCTTCCGAACCCAACTTGAACCTCATCGGAAATACAAATTCCTCCAGCAGACCGAACGCTTTCGTAAGCGGTTTTGAGATATCCTTCTGGCAGTTCAATTTGTCCACCGCAGCTAATAATTGATTCTGCGATAAAAGCCGCTACATTTCTCCCTTTGGATTGAATCTCTTCAATGGCTTCTTTAACATGTGAAGCGTATTTTTCTCCAGTTCCTTCACCTTGATAAATTCCCCTAAAGGAATCGGGTAGAGGAACAATTTGTGTAAAATCGGGTTTGCCTTTACCACCTTTTCCGTCAAATTTGTACGAGGAGATGTCAATGCACGCATTTGCGTTTCCATGGTATCCAACTTCAATGGCTATCATGTCTTTTTCACCGGTGTTGGCTTTTGCCATTCGCAATGCTAATTCGTTTGCTTCGCTTCCTGAATTTACAAAATGAACAACTGACAATTCATCTGGGAAAGTCGATAATAACGCCTCAGCGAAAGCATTTATATTCTCGTTGAGGTAGCGTGTATTGGTATTTAATAAACCCATTTGCTGTTGCCCAGCTTTAACGACTCTTGGATGTTCATGCCCTACGTGGGCTACGTTGTTAACGGTATCCAGATATTTTCTTCCTGTGGTGTCAATCAAATAAGCACCTTCTCCTCGAACGATATATAGTGGTGTTTCATAACTCAAACTCAGACTTTTTCCAAGGTGTTCTTTTCGGTATTCTGTCAATGCTATTGAATTTGTTTCCGCTGCCTTATTTAGAATTTCATTTTTAAAAATCGAATTCGGATCGGGACAAATACTCGACCAGACTTCTTTGTCTTTCCAAATGCACGTTCCTGGGTAATTCGTCTTGTTTCCAAGTAGGTCTAGGAGGATTTGGAAGTGCAAATGAGGCGTCCAATTTCCATTAACAGATGAATTGCCCACCTCAGCAATTTTATCGCCTTGTTTTATGTGTTGATTCAATTTCAAGTTCTCAAAGCAAGAGCGACTTAAATGACCATACAAAGTATAAAATGATAC
>JABSPC010000278.1 GCA_013215515.1 Crocinitomicaceae bacterium | reverse complement strand
GCTCTGTGTGATAACTCAGAAGTAGGTGCAATGAACAGATTACGTGAGGAAAAGAACCTTTCAACTACAGCGAAGTGGAGATTGGCCAGCGCATATGCGATTATTGGTCAAAAAGAGGCGGCAGAAATGATAGTGAAAGGGATTAGCACCAGTGTTTCCGAGTATCGTGAACTCTCATTCGGTTATGGTTCTGGGCTGAGAGATAGAGCGATTATCTTGGAAACGCAGGGTGTGCTAAAGAAAAAAGAAGCTTTCCAAACAATGAAGGATATAGCTGGAATACTTAGCTCGTCGCGTTGGATGAATACACAGGAAACAGCTTATTCACTCTTGGCAATTGCGAAATTTTGCAAAGCGAACGGTGGAGGTAGTTCTTCTAAAATGAGTTATTCATTTGATGGTGGTGCTTCGAAGAGCCTAAGCGTAGGTCGACAAATTTCGAAGATTAGTATTTCCGCGAAATCCTCCAAGTCAAAGAAGATCAAGATTAAGAATACTGGGACCTCAACATTGTTTATAACAGTTACGGTGAAGAAGATTCCCAAGCTCGGAAAAGAGAAAACAAAGGCTTCCAAAATGACCATGACGGTGGCGTATAAAGACATGGACGGGAAAGTGATCTCAATTGATAAACTGAAACAGGGAACCGAGTTTGTTGCGGAAGTTACCATAGGGAATACGGCGAAGTACACATTCTATGAGGACATGGCCTTGAATCAAATATTCCCAAGTGGATGGGAGATTTACAACTCTAGATTGTTCGGAACGAAAGGGTATACGAATCCTTCTCGATACCAAGATTTTAGAGACGATAGAGTATTGACGTATTACTCTATCGAAGTTGGGGAATTCAAAACATTTACCGTGTTGTTAAATGCAACCTATAAAGGGAAATTCTATCTGCCGGCCGTTTATTCCGAAGCCATGTATGATCATACAATTAATGGCCAAATCGCCGGTAAATGGATAACCGTAGAGTAGTTAGAAGTTATTTACAAGCCGAATGCTGAGCATGTCGAAGTATGAGGAGTATGTCGAAGAATGAATTAGAAATTAAGAATTATGAAAATTACCCTTGCTATTATATGTACCCTTAGTCTTCTAAGTTGTGAAACTAAAGAACACGCACGATTGGGGGACTTTGTGACCATTGAAGGAATCTCGGAGCTTGTGGCTGAGGTTCCTCAACTTGTGCATCAAATCGATACAGTTGTTGCCATAGCTGTTGTAGTTGCTGTTATCGAATTGAAACCCAAAATCGACACTTCAACTTTAGAGAGAAAACGTGCATTTATTCTCAATGAATTTAAGACAGGTCAAGAAAGTTTGGCGTATGTCCATGATACATTAATGGATCTCAATTTTGATTCATTCCCAGACTTAGTTATTGAAACACATACCATTGCCGGTAGAGGAATGAGGAATGGAGTTGAGGCTTATGTTTTCAATGACGCGAAGAAATGTTACGTTCGAGACACCTTCTTTTCCGCGATGGAAAACCCTAGTTTTTATTTAGAGAATAACAGAATGAGTTCTTTTCAACTGTCCTACGGTTCTGGTGCTGGTCAGGAATACGAATGGTATGGTGGCGAATGGAATCTGGCCAAAGCTTTTGAAGTGACCAATTATGGAAAATCGAGCGTGTGGAAAGTAACGTATGCAATGACGGACCAAGAAGCACTTATGAATTACCCTTTCAATAAAGTTCCGCCACAGGAAGTAATTCAACACAAATTTGAAGATACCCAACACTAAAAACTACCAATTATGAAAATGGAATTAGCAGTAGGAATTGCCCTCGCAACGGGGTTGACAATCGCAATGATTGGTTGTGAAAAGAAGGAAATTAAAACAGATGTTATTAATGCTCCAAGTGATTTTACGCTAGTAACTGATTCAATTCAAGTCGATTCTACAATAGAAAATCGAGAAATAATCGCGTTTGCAACGAAAGCGTTATTCGATCAAAAGTCTATATCTGGAGCAACGGATCTGAAATTGACGAGGCAGTTTTTATTGGATCAAATTTCAATCGAAGACTTTAATGAAAATACATTAGTAAAGATTGAATACGAAGGATGGGGAAAGGACAAGCAACATTCTATTGGAGTTTACTTATTGGATTCAAACCTTATAATTTTATCAAAAGGAATGATTCCAGGAGCACAGAATAGAATGCCCGAACTGAAAATTGAAGACTGGAACAAAGACAAAAAACTAGAGCTGAAAGTGACGCTTGAATCGCCAATCAGTGTACCAGACGTGGTTTCGACCGTAGAAACAATTTATTCTTTTAAGGAAGAAGACGGATTAAAATTGATTTTTGAATTGGAGAAGGAATATAGAAACTGTTCAGCTGTGATGGATACCAAATGGAATTATACCTCTCGATCTTACTCATTTACTTCAGCGAAGAAAATTAAAGTGAAAGAAGCTAATTATTTAATCGATTGTGAGCAGTTCGATAGAATGGGCAGTGTGGTGAAATTGAAAAGAATAAGTACGGAGGAGTATAACATCGAACTGCCTTGACTTTAAAGAGAGGCATAGGCTCATTGTACTATTCCTGTACTTTGCATAGGATACGTCTATGAGACAGGAATCGAGTCTTCAATAGGGTTTTAAATTTTGATAATCTTATAGATGTTTCCTGAAATACTTAAGTAATAAATTCCAGTATTTATATTATGAATATCGATTATAAAAGCAGTCTCTTGATCTTTTACAGAGCTTCTTATGTCTATATTCTGACCACATGCATCAACAAGTCTTATACGAAGTAGGTCTGAATTGCCGAATCCAATTGCAGTGATAATTCCATTAGTGGGATTTGGGTAAATGAAATACTCAGAATTTAAGATACTATTGCTAAGTTGAATTACCTGAGATTGACTCCATACACCATCAAAATCGTATTGTTTGAGGAAATAATAATTAGTAGAATGCAGTGATGGTGATTCATGTAAATAGTTGTATTGAATAGTTTTATTTGAAGTTCCACTTCCCTCTATACTTCCAATAGGCTTGAATTTTGTGAAATCTAAAGAATGAAAAAGTATGAAATTTTGATTGTTCGATTCGCTCACTGTTGTCCAATGAAGGTCTGCTTTTCGATCTTTTGACCAACTGACAGTAAAGTCAACTAAGCCCACAGGGAGGACATCAATAATGAGTATACTTTCTT
>JABSPC010000277.1 GCA_013215515.1 Crocinitomicaceae bacterium | reverse complement strand
TAGAAATCAGCTATCGTTATGAATTACAATTCATTGAAATTGGATATGAAAGTGACCATGTTCATTTCTTGATTCAGAGTATTCCATCATATTATGTTTCAAAAATTGTAACATTATTGAAAAGTATTACGGCAAAACAATTGTTTTTACGTCATCCTGATCTTAAAGTAAAGCTGAATTCAAGTCACAAATGTTCGTTACACGATGTAAAAATGACATAATAAGTTTGTCAATTAATGTTTTACTTTTTTAAGACAATCCAGAAATTTTCCCGTCGTCATCGATAGACATTCCTTCTGACGCTGGTGTAGCTGGAAGTCCAGGCATACGCATCATTTTACCAAGTATAGGAATAATAAATCCAGCTCCAGCTGCAAATTCAAATTCACGAACTGTGATTCTGAAATTAGTTGGACGCGCTAATAATTTATCGTTATCCGAGAATGATTTTTGTGTTTTGGCCATACAAATAGGCAAGTCATTCAATCCAAGGTTATCAATTTTCGCTAGATCAGTAAGCGCTTGTTTTGAGTAATCAACCCCATCTGCTCCGTAGATTTCACGTGCAATTGTTTCGATCTTATCCTTAATTGAAATATTCCAATCGTAAAGCGGTATGAATTTGTTTTTTCCTGATTCCACTTCAGCAACTACAGCATGAGCAAGTTCGGTCATTCCTTCTCCTCCATCAGCCCAACCATTTGCAACGATAGCGCTTACGCCCATCTCTTTACATTTGGCCTGAACCAATTGAACTTCTTCATTTGTATCCGTAGGGAACGCATTGACTGCTACCACTGGATTTAATCCGAATTTTTTAATGTTTTCAATGTGCTTTTCAAGATTCGCAAAACCTGCAGAAACACGTTCAACTGCTGGTGTGTTGTACTCTTCTTTTGGAGCACCACCGTGATGTCTCAACGCTCTTATTGTTGCAACGAGAACTACTGCTTCTGGTTTTAGCCCGCCCGATACACATTTGATATCTAAGAATTTTTCAGCACCTAAATCAGCTCCGAATCCCGCTTCGGTAATTACGTATTCAGAAAGGGAAAGACCTGTTTTAGTTGCAATAATTGTGTTTGTTCCTTGAGCAATATTTGCGAATGGTCCACCGTGAATAATTGCAGGGTTTCCTTCCATTGTTTGAACAAGGTTCGGCATAATAGCATCTTTCAAAAGAATCGCCATAGCGTTTTCCGCTTTCAAATCGCGTGCATAGATTGGTTTTTTGTCGAATGTTAATCCAATATAAATATTACCCAATCTTGTTTTCAAATCTTTGAAATTTTCAGCCATACAAAGGATCGCCATTACCTCAGAAGCCGGAGTAATATTGAAACCATCCTGTCTTGGAATTCCGTTTGCCGTACCACCCAGTCCAATTGTGATATCTCTTAAAGATCTATCATTCATATCCATTACACGTTTCCATCCAATGGTTCTTGGGTCAATACCAATATTTTTTGTTTTGCTTTGAATGTTGTTATCGATCAAAGCAGAAAGTAAATTGTTTGCTTTTTCAATTGCAGAGAAATCACCTGTAAAGTGCAAGTTGATATCTTCCATTGGAACCACTTGTGAAAAACCACCACCGGCGGCACCACCTTTAATCCCAAAAACAGGTCCTAAAGAAGGTTCTCTTAGAACAACCGTCGTTTTCTTCCCAATCCTGTTCATTCCTTCTGTTAAACCAATAGACGTTGTTGTTTTTCCTTCTCCTGCTGGAGTTGGAGTCATGGCTGTAACTAAGACTAGGTGATTGTTCTGAATTTTGCTTTCATCAATAAGTTTTAAAGGCAATTTTGCTTTGTATTTCCCGTACAATTCAAGATCATCAGCATCGATGTTAATTTTGGCAGCGATCTTTTCTATATGCGTCATTACGCAGGCTTGTGTGATTTCAATATCTGATGGTACCTTCTTATTCATTCCTTGCAAATTTTTGGTTCGGTTAAATATACGGTTCGTGTGTTAATTTGGTTGCAAAAGAGATAAAATAATACCCTCACTATGTGTATAGTGAGGGTATAATCGAGAGTTTGGACCAAATAAAAGAGATGCTTCCTAAGAAACACCTCTAATTAAGACCGTTATACATATTAGATGTATTACTACCTAACCATAACTACTTTAACTATACATTTAATAGTACTCGTACCTTAATGTGTTATCGCCTT
>JABSPC010000276.1 GCA_013215515.1 Crocinitomicaceae bacterium | reverse complement strand
TGGTGGCGGAGGCGATTTAGGTCAACTCAGGGGGACATTTCTAAAAGATTTTTGGCTTGTAATCATACTTTTTATTCTTCTAATTATCCTTACTGAATTCTTATACAGAAGGATCGATCGCAAACCGGCAACTCGATTGAAGTGCAAGGCTTTCTACAAGACAAACATTCTCTGGTTTTTGATAATGATGCCGACTCTGTTCATTATTGGACGAGGAGGGTTCAACCTAAAACCGGTCGGAATTATTGAAGCCACCCGTTACACCGAGCCTGAGAATTTGGCATTTGTTTTACCGACTGCATTCACGATGATCAAAACTATTGATCAAGGCGGATTGGAACCAGTTCGGTACATGTCTGATGAAGAAGCACTGCGCTATTTTAACCCAATAAAAACAACTCAGCCACAAAATATTTTCCCGAACAAAACGAATGTTGTAATAATAATGCTTGAAAGTTTCGGGACTGAATTTGTTGGAGCGTATAATAATGGAAAAGGATACACTCCATTTTTAGACTCAATCATCGGACAATCACTAACTTTCGATTATAGTTTTGCAAATGGAAAACGCTCTATTGAAGCTATTCCTGCAGTAATAGCCTCAATGCCTACAATGATGGAGAACGCGTACATTTCTTCTCCTTATGGCAACAATAAAATCAACACTTTACCGAACATTCTCAAGAAGCATGGGTATGAATCTGCATTTTTTCACGGCGCAACGAATGGCTCAATGAGCTTCGATGGTTTCTCTAGAATTTGTGGATTCGATCATTATTATGGACGATCTGAATACAACTATGATGATCACTTTGATAAAACTTGGGGAATTTTAGATGAATATTTTAGCCCATGGAGTGCCAGAAAAATGAGCAAAATGAAGGAACCATTCTTTAGCACCATTTTCACAATTTCGTCACACCATCCGTATTACATACCTAAACACTTGAAAAACAAAGTAATGAGAGGTCCTCAGAAAATTTGCGCATCGATAAATTATGGCGATTATTCACTAAAAAAGTTTTTTGAAGAAGCTAAAAAACAAAGTTGGTTTAATAATACTTTATTCGTACTTTTAGCTGACCATACACCAGCAACAACAACGAAGGTGTATAATCAGCGGACACATATATTTAGAGTTCCAATTGCGTTTTATCACCCAGGAGGAAATTTAAAGGCAGAGAGAAGCGATAGGGTATTTCAACAGTTGGACATTATGCCAACAATTTTGGACCTATTAAACATTGAAACCGATTATTATGCGTTTGGTAATTCATACTACACTCCGAAAGGAGGCGAAGCCCTAGTCTATATGTCTGGTGCTTACAGCTACTTTGAAGAAGGTAGAATGACAATGTTTTTTGACGATAAGGCACGAAGTTTGTACAATTATACGTTGAACAAAGTAGATTTACGAGACTCAATTTCTTTTTATAGAAAAGAGTCGAAATCGGTAGAGAAAAAAGTTAAGGCTATGATTCAACGTTATAACCATGACCTTCTTCAAAACCAAACAACAACGAATGAAGCAAAGAATTAGATTCATAATAAACCCTATATCTGGAGTTGGTAAGAAAAATATCATTCCCGGTCTAATTGAGGACAACCTCAATCATGACCAGTTTGACTACGATATTGTCTACACTGAATATAGAAAACATGCAAAAGCATTAGCAACTCAAGCTTCTAAAGAAGGAGTCGATATTGTTTGTGCTGTGGGGGGTGATGGATCGGTTCACGAAGTCGGAACCTCATTGATTGGAACAAAAACGAAATTGGCTATCCTTCCTGCTGGATCAGGAAATGGATTGGCACGCCACTTAAAAATTCCAATGAACCTTAAAGATGCCGTTCTATGCATTAATGATTCTAATGCAATTGAAATGGACACTGTTCTTGTAAATGATAAATCATTCTTAGGAGTTGGCGGATATGGTTTTGATGCAGTAATCGCCAAAAAATTCGATACGCACCGCAGACGTGGTTTATGGGGATACGTTCAACTTATCATACGCGAGTTCTTCAAGTACAATCCAATTAATGCTACAATTGATATTGATGGAAAGGTAAAAACGCTTCCAGTTGTTTTATTGACAGTGGCCAATTCATCACAGTTTGGAAATGGATTCACTATTTCACCTAAATCAGATGTTACTGACGGTAAATTAGAATTGGTGGTTTTAAAACCCTTCTCAATTTGGTCAGCACCTTCTGTTGTTTATCGCTTCTTCATGAAGAAAAGTAATAAATCAAAATATTCTGAGATCATCCCTTTTAAAACGGCAAAATTAAAGTTGTCTAAACAGATTGCCCATTACGACGGAGAACCTGTAGATGTTAAGGACGTGATCAACGTTAGTGTTGTACCGAAAAGTTTAAATATTTTAATCGGAAAATAATTTTAATGTCCTTTTTAGAGCCTACACTCGAAAACTTTCAAAAACACGTTTCTAAGCTTAAGCATGATCAAGAACCTCTTTGGGGAACTATGTCAGCTCAAAGAATGGTAGAACATCTATCTGAATGGATTGATTTGGCTATGGGCAACGGAGGCGATCATAAGCTTGCAATTCCAGAAGATAAAATTGAGAAAGCTCAAGCCTTTTTATTTTCGGAGTATCCACTTCCAAAAAACTTCAAAGCTAAATTTCTTCCTTTCGATACTGATCATCGCAACGACCGTCTTCGATCAGCGATAACAGAATTTGAAGCTAAATGGGCTGATTTTGAAGCGTTCTATACTAAAAACCCAAACTTTAAGTCCATGCATCCAAGTTTTGGAGAGTTAGATCACAAGCATTTACTTGCGCTTCACAGCAAGCACATGACACATCATTTTCAACAATTCGATTTGGTCTAATGAATATGTACCTCTACGTCTACCCTATTATTCCAGCAGTAATAATTGGCATTCTTAGTTGGATCTATTGGAAAAAAAGGGGGTATTCATCTACTATACTCGGATATGGAATCATATTAGGCTACGTATTCTCGCATTATGCGTTCAAATATTTCGTCAATTATTTCTATTGACTGACCATTATTCTGAATAGTTCATGTAACTTTATAACACAGATCAACCGTCCTGTTTTAACGCGTTTATTTCGTGTAATCGCTATTAAACATGACCAACGTAAAGATTGAAAATGAATAGTTTTTTTAGTGCATTCGACAAAAGCTCATTAAGTCAATGGAAAGATCAAATTATCCAAGATCTTAAAGGTAAAGAGCATTCGGTATTAGAACTCAATGATCCAATAGAAGAATTGGATTACAAGGCCTATTATCATCAAGATGAAACACCAAGTAAAAATGAATATCCAGGCAATTACCCCTACACTCGAGGTTTAAAAACTACGAATAACAATTGGATGAATGGAGCTCTCCTTGAAATTGAAGATGAATCTAAAGCGAATAAAGAAGCTTTGGATCTTCTAATGAAAGGAGCTGATTTACTAGTATTTAAGACAATAATTGAGAACTGTGATTGGAGCGAGGTACTTTCCGAAATCGAATTCGAATACATCAAAGCTCAATTTAACGTCCCATCGGTAAAGGATTACATTGCTATCAAGTCGATTGTTGGAAATCAATTGAACAATATATCTTTCAATTTTGACCCTATCAAATTCGGATTGGGTATCATAAGTGAGGTTATTGAGGCTTCAAAACCTCAGCAACATCCGGTTATATTAGTCAATGCGTTTGGCGTTCAACAATTAGGCGCTACTTCATGGCAGGAAATCGCTTTTGCCCTAAACATCGGTCATGAATATCTATTAAAATTAATG
>JABSPC010000275.1 GCA_013215515.1 Crocinitomicaceae bacterium | reverse complement strand
GAGATGAGGCAGACACACTTTTCTAGACACTACCTTATCCCGTATAAAAAGACCATACTTTTGTTAGACTAACTATTCACAATATGAATTACATGAGCTTATTAAGCTATAAATGATTAGTTAGTAAAGTTGGAGGGTGAATACTATTGCACATCTTTTATGTCTAAATATTCGAGAAAAAGCCCTGCTTTTCAAAGCACAAAACGTTAGCAAACATTTAATAATTAACTTACAAAAATTAGAATTTATGAAACATATTTATTTATTTCTATTCCTGATTTTTTCTCATCAACTATCTGCACAATGGTCTCAAGTCGGTGCTGATTTAGCATCCGCAGGTAATGGAAATCCAATCTCTCTCCAATTTAACCCGTCTACAAATGAACCATATGTTGCTTACCCAAATTCTGCAACCAATACTTTTAAAATTCAAAAATTTATCTGCACGGCAGCTACAGACACAGACACTAGAACTGAGTGTAACTCTTACACCTGGATTGACGGAATTAACTACACATCAAGCAACAATAGTGCTACTTTCAACATTGCTAATGGTGCAGCAAATGGTTGTGATTCATTGGTTACTCTTGACCTTACAATCATCAATGTATCAGACCTTACAACAACAACTTCTGGAATAACTATTTCAGCTAATAATACAGGAGCAACCTACCAATGGTTAGATTGCGATAATAATTATGCAATTATTTCTGGGGAAAATGGACAATCCTATATAGCAATTTCCAATGGAAACTATGCTGTTGAATTAGCTGAAAATAGTTGTGTGGACACCACTAATTGTGTGGCGATAACCTCTGTGGGAATCATTGAAAGTGATTTTGGAAATGTGCTTGTGGTTTATCCAAACCCAACAAATGGTAACCTCTCCATAGATCTTGGCGCTATTTACGAAACTTCAGATATTTCAATTACAGATATTTACGGGAAATTGATTGATTCAAAAACCATGACTCAATCTCAATTTCTTAATCTTTCCATAGAAGAACCAGCTGGAATTTACATCGTTTCGATTCTAGCAGGTGATAAAAAAGCTGTTATTAGATTGATAAAGAAATAAAAAACGGATTGCTAATCGAGTAGACGGCTCCGCCAGATAAACTGACGGAGTGCGCCTCTCACACCACCGTACGTACGGGTATCGTATACGGCGGTTCACTGAGCATACTGTAAAAGCTCTTTTCACCATTTACAGCTTTGCCATAATTTAAGATAAGGCTATACTAGGTATTCCTTATCGAATTTTTGACTACTCAACGTTCAGTCCTTCCTTGCTTGTGAGACCTCTACTTCTCTGAGTAGCTCGTTTCCTGTAAGTACTATGACCTCTGCTGACTTCTCCGTTCTGCTATCTCGTAGCTGCGCCTCACCCGCGAACTGGCTCATCGCTAAAAATGTCTGCCAGACATTTTCTTAACGCTCTGCCCTCTCGGTAAGGTAAATGGGGTCAAGTTAATTTTTAGGGGGACTAAGCAAAAAGAGTGGCAATTCTAAACAGGAAGAAAGTGGTGTCTTTCACACCTCTAGAGTT
>JABSPC010000274.1 GCA_013215515.1 Crocinitomicaceae bacterium | reverse complement strand
TAATAGTAATAGTGTTTTCATATCAAATTCTTTGGTTAGTAGTTTCAAATGTAGCGATATATCCTTCTAAAACCAATATGAAATCGAAAATGGGCCGAAATCGTTTCCAGTTAAAATTCAACTATATTGAGAAATAAGTTAGTGATTTACCACAAATTTTTTGGCTGTCGTTTCGTTATTTTTTTCATGAATTAGCAAATAGTTTCCATTTGCCAACCGTTCTACATTGATTGTGTTTCCATTAACCTCTATGAAGTTGGACACGTCTTTTCCAGTTATATCAACGACTTTAAGCGAGTTCAGCTCAACACCATCATTTAACGTAAGGTTTAGTGTTTCCTGAGCTGGATTTGGATAGAGCATGAAATCTGATTGGTCTTGTTCATCCAACCCGAGTGTACCTACAACATGAAAACTTATATCGTTGTGGTCTGTATAATCGAAATAAGCAATTCCAGGATGGTATTGACCATTCCAGCCGTTTGAGTTTTGATCGTAACGAATACTCTTCGTTACATTCATGCAATGTTCGTAGAATCCCGTCAAGTTCGTTAAGTCATTGTCCGAATAATCGTACATAATGAATGCGTTGATGTTATTGGTAACCGGGGTCGGAGGAAATTGATCAATCGTATCTCCGAAGTTGTATGGGTTGCCAGGGAAGTAAGCAACAGTAACTCCCATTATTTCATTCGGATTAACAACAAAATTGACTGCAATATCAATCGTGTTTTGACCTGACGTTATCGTGTCAGAATAATCCAATAAAATCGTGTATTCTTGCGCTGCGCCAACTCCTAAGTTCGTCGTATAGTCATATTGAGCTGTTGCATACGACTTTCCATTTGACCAAGGATCAGAATATAATGTCATTGCAGCTTCGCTCCAAACTTGAACTTTTAATGTGTCAGGAGCAAGGTCTTGATGTCTGTGGTATTGATACCAAATGCTTATTGAATCGACTGTATAGGGGTCAGCTATATCGATTGGAATGATTCCGCCTATTCCCCAATTGTCAGATGTTGGATCGAAAGTCTGTCCCATTCCATGCTTCCAAACAGCACCATAACCTGAAGAAAATTCAACTTGAACAGTGGAATCCGGGAATAAATAATTTCTGTAATAATTTACATCATAGCCTGCGTCAAAGAGCATTTCGCCATAATTGTACCAGCCTCCAACGACGTCCTTTTGTTGGCTCGTTGTCTGTCTATCAAATTTGATTTTTTCAGTTTGCTCTTGGCCCCAACTTAACGTTGAAACGGCTGCAAAAGCCAATGTGAGTGTCATTATTTTCATAGGAATGAATTTGTAGTGTTTGAACTAAAGGTAAAGCACATAAATGACAATATCAATTTAACCTTCTACGCATGGTAAAAAGTGTCAATGGTTTGTTAAGAATAAGCTAAATTGCTACAGTTCAATTGAACTAGTGTTTCTCTGGTATATATCCCATTTCCAGGTCAATAATTGCACCTAAAGTCCAACTAACTTCTACGTCCTTAATTTCGTTCTTCGTTTTGATTACAAACTCTTTGTTCAAACCATATCCTCGCGTGAACAATGTCCAAAAGTAAGAAGAGTTAAAGCAATATGATTTTAAATAAGCTTCCGGAATATCGTATTCTGTATTGATATCATCCCAAGATTTTTCGCAGAAATCCTGTCCTCTACTTTGAAGTGAGTCAAGGTTTACTTTATCCTCAAATCCAAAGAAGTCGAGCGTATAATAAAATGCAGCGATGGCTATATATTCGTTTTCTGGATTCGATTTAAAGCCTGCGTTGAATAAGCAATCCGGAACTTCGAGTGAGTCACATAAGTTATTGAAAGTAGGGAGCATTTCTGCACTACACTTATTAAAGTCACCCAATCCCATTTTTCTATCAAGTGAATATCCAATAGGGTAGCAACTAGGAACTCCTGCTATTTCTTGGGCTCTATCTTGTCCCATGTTGAGGTAATTTTTTGCATAAAGATCAAATTCAGCGCTTAAATATTTTCTGTGAAGAACATCTGAACTTGAAGCGCCATCTGCAAGAAATGCGATTTGAGTTGAGGCTCCCCTATTTCTAATAACGACTCGCGCTCTTGATTTGGATCAAAGGCATCGTCTAAATAGTTCAGTGCAGTCTAACCATATAACCCTTCATATTGACCCGAAATAAGCAGTGCACATATGATTAGTAAAGTTTTCATCTTGAGTAATTTAAGCAGTATTTTGTTGATGTGCAAATTATCAATTGCCCTGTTAATGTTTCTAAGGGGGGAAACCGATTACATTCGCTTTGCAATAGCGGTAATTCAACCATCAAAACGTAAAGGATATTTTATTCGGGTTGATCCATTTTGTACCAATTGTATTTTCCGCCGTCACCATCGTAACCATCTACTCTGTCGAAGGTCAGCCCGATTTTTTCTAGGACTTTACAGGAGGCAATATTATCGGGCATCGCGATTCCAATAATTCTCTTGAGACCTAGTTTTTCAAACCCATAATCGATGATTGGAAGTGAGGCTTCTGTGGCAATTCCTTTTCCCCAATATTCGGGCAGGAAACGAAAACCAATATCGCTTTCATCAATCTCGATTAAATACTTGAGTCCAGCAAAACCAATCAGTTTATTGTCTGGTTTGTAGATCACAGCCCATCTCCCATATCCGTATTTTTTGTAGTCATGGTACCAGACTTTCTTGATCAATTCCTTTGCAGTTTCTCGTGATTCAATTAAGGAATCTCCCGTATATTTTTGAACTTCCAAATTAGAGCCAAATTCATATACGGCTTCAAAATCGTCAAGTGTGAACTCTCTTAGAATTAATCGTTTTGTTTCTATGATTTGGGTCATTACTCACTGGGTGATGTAATCAATCAATTTATCGAGATCATCTTTTTCCATGTTTGGATTTTGATGGTACCCCTTCCAAGGAGACCAATTCTGAATTTCCATGGTGTACTTGTCTTCAACTCTGAGTAATGAATCTTCATTTGTGATAAATTGCTCAAGCCAGGTTCGGGATGGAGCCCGGTCGAGTATCCCTCTTGTTTTCGGCCCTGTTGCATAGTTATTAAACATATGACAGGTTACATTTTTCCTTGTAGACATCAGGTGGATTGTCTCCAGGTTGATTAGGAGAAATAATTCGATCTGTTTTTTGAGGTTTATCGTTGGAGTCATTGCCTGAATTGTTGTTGCTCTGGCAACTTGTAAACCCGAGCAAACATATAATTATTAGAAATCTCATTGATATGTATTGATGTACAATACATCTTTATACTCAGGTGTCTTATCAAAAACTGAGCGGGCGAAAACACAAAGTGGAATTATGCTAATGCCTTTTTCTCTGGCATAAAGAACGGCTGCTTCAACCATCTTTTTTCCTGCTCCAGTTCCTCTTAATTCTGGATCAACTTCGGTGTGATCAATTATAATTCGATCTGTACAAGCCTTTGAACACGTCATTTCCGTGTGTTTTTTTCCATCCAATTCAATGAAAAATGATCCTTTGGAATCTGACTCTGATTGTTGAACTGTCATGTTTTTCTTTTAAAGATAATCGTATTACTTGTCCGACCAAATGGCCAATTCGTTATTAGATGGATCAACAAAATGAAACCTACGGCCTCCAGGAAAAGAAAAAATGTCTTTCGAAATTTTACCGCCCGCAGCAATAACTTGATCTTTGATTATTGCTACATCTGTTTTTTCAAATCCACCTTGCATTCCACTTTCTGAAAATGCCGTATACGTTGGTCCGTAATCGGTAAATGTCCAATTGAATGCTGAGGTATAAAACTCTTTAATATCTAGGTCATTGGCTTGAAATTCGATGTAGTTAATTTGATTGTCCTTTGCTTCCATGGTTTTGTTTTAAAGTCCTAATAATGTAAATGTATGCTCTTTAAACTCATACCGAACACCTACACTTCTAATTCTGTCAAAGTTATCATCTCCTAAATAAACCAGTGAATCTGAATTTGATTCGAAGTCAAAATAAATGAAGTTGTCTTTCTCAGAAACGCGAACAATGTCTGTCATGCAATTCTCTTCTTCGGAATCAAGTTCGCTTTCAATTTCGATCATTCCAATGAATTCGATTTCTTCATCTTCTAGTAAAAATGCTTGGCCGCCATAACTTTCTTCGTTTCCAAGTTGGCAGATGATGATCACTTTGTCATTTGCTGAATTTGAGTAGAATTGGGGTTGAAACTCATATGGGTCACCGACGCCTTTGGATTGAAATAGGATAGAATCGTTTTTCATGAGCACCAATCGATCTCCCCAATTAGTAGGCGTTGCGGATGTCTCTATATCGCCATCAGAGTAGGTGTTGATGATTAAAACAGAGTTAATTTTATAGGTGGCATCGATGTTGTACCCGTCGAGTTCAAATCCTTGAACCTGAATGGGGTCGAATTTGGTATATTTTATTTCAACTTTGGGTGGATTAGAAATCTCCTTTTCATTTGAAGTTGGTTGAAATTCTTTAACGGAGCTTTCGCATGAGGTAAGAACAACGGTGAGGAGAAGCAGGAGAATTCTGATTGTCATTGTTGAGGATATGTGGAATGCAGACTCTCGAAGATACTAAAAGTTCGCTTGTAGACTTTTTCTTTCACAAATGAAATAGTCTAAACTGAGAAGGATTTGAGCTGTTTTGACAGGAATTTGGGCGGACCTCTGCGTAACTTTATTTTTCAATAGATAATAAAATTATGGAAAGCAAAAAAGACCGAATCGCAACATTACACAGCCGAGGAGCATTTAAGGTGAAGGCTGAAAAATTTGAGGAATTCAAGGTCTTGGTTATTGAAAGTCAAGTACAAATTGCGGAAAAAATTGCGGAGAATGGCCCAATGAGTTGGGATGCTTCATTTGATGCAGACAACAACGTAATCTACATTGATAGTGTTTTTGAAAACCAAGTCGCTCTTGAGTTTCATCAGAAAAATATTAAACAAATCATTCAAGACGCAATGCCGCTTTTTGCTGAGCCTTCGGAGTCTGTCGAGAGTGAAGTTTTTAGTTTTGTGTAGACGAATTCATGGAAAGTTCTTTAAAAGTGAAATCACTTCGAGCTTATCACCAACACGGTATTTTCTAATAAATCTCGCTTCCATAATTGACCTCCTTTATTTCAAAAAGAATCAAAGAAATGTATTCAAGTCTCTTCTCGTAGAATTCTCGAATGTCATCTTCTATTATATCGGGATTATTGCAATCTAGAAACACGCCAATTTCCTCGTATAGAAAATATGGGCAACGTGTAATCAAGTCAATTTTTAATTCCTCTTCTTCTGAAAACTTGACGGGGGATTTAATTTTGAGATGCATTATTTTGTCCCATTCGAAGCGTTTTTTGGTGATTAAATGTCGATCCCATCCGATACTGTCCATGTAATGGTAATAGATTTCACAAAGCTCGGTCACTAGTGCTTGGTTTTTCACTTTCACCTTTTCGATCTTGGATGGGTTCCATCCATTTTCAAACCGCAAAGAGATGAGAAGGGTGCGAAGACGCGGTCCGCTTCCTCGCATTGCGCCGTAATGATTTATAGTGAACGAGTCAATTTGCAGCCATTCAATCTGGGAAGATGATGTTTTTCTTACAGGGGAATCTGGGGTGTGATTCGAGATTTTGTTGAATACGGAATCCGGAATGCTAGCCTCCTTGGTTTGGGCAAAAGAAGACATTGAGCTGGTCAGCAGGACAGCCAATGTTAGTGGTTTATGAAGTTTGTCAAATAGTCCCATTCGTTATTTTTAGTAGACTAAGCGTTCTACCAATAATGCATAGTCACCCCTCAGGATAGGCTATGCACATGGTTAGCCAATGATAATACCCTAAAAAAACTAAATTAATTTCTCTGATTTCTAGATGACGAGTTCATTTCAGAAACAATTGCCCTAAACTTTAGCGCTGTTTTTTTTCTCTGTATCTAAAAAGCAGAATAGCCCCTAAGATTCCTAAGAAAAACTCATTTGACATTCCTATGATATTGCCTTCTATTGGCATGCCATCAAATGGAATACTTATCAATCTTCCCATTCCGAGCGCAAGGAATTGGACGAACACAATTAGGGTAGCAGCATAAGTCAGTTTACTTTTAAATGCACCTAGAATTGTGAAAACTCCAATAGCAAGAGTTAACATAGAAAAGGCTCTAACATCATTTAATACATTCGCATCATTTGGAATAATAACATCGAAACTGGCTTTCAATCCTACTGGCATTATTAAAATTGCTCCCCGAAAATTAGAAGTAAAAGACCTGAAATAAATAAGTACGCTTTTAAGATTTTTGAATTTTTCATTTTTACGTATGTTTGTTAAAATCACCGTAAAAATAGAATGGGGGCATGACAGAACATGTCAGG
>JABSPC010000273.1 GCA_013215515.1 Crocinitomicaceae bacterium | reverse complement strand
GTGCTATAATAACTCCTATACGGAGGCCTGCCATTCCAAATGATTTACTGAAACCAGTAACAGTTATTGTTTTATTTCTTATTTCTTCGTTTAATGATGCTAAACTCACAAATTCGGCAGGATGATATACAATATCACTCCATATTTCATCTGATAAAATGGTCAAATCATATTTTACTGCAATTGAGCCTAGCATAAATAGTTCATCTCTAGTAAATACTTTACCTGTTGGATTCAGTGGATTACAGAGACAAATTAATTTTGTTCTATGTGTTATTAGATGTTCTAGCTTTTTAAAGTCAACTTTCTTAGTGTTTGGTGGAATCGAAAATGGAATTGCTTTTGCACCTACTTTTTCAATAGAATACTTAAACAAAAAGTCAACAGGGTCAAAAATAATTGCTTCGTCTCCAGTATTTAATACTGTTTTGCAAGTCAAATAAATACCAAAAGCGGTACTGTCAACAGGTAGCACAAAATCAGATTTAACAGGAACATTTCGTTTTGAAACAAAAAAATGTGCTACACTTTTTTTTAACTCAATGAGCCCTTCAGAAGGGCCATATGAAAAGTATTGGCCCTTACAATAATCTATAATAGCCTCTGATATTTCTGGAGCACTTTTGAAATCAGGATCAGCTGCAGTAAGAGGAATCACGTCATCTGGAAGTTCAGCCCACCTCAGATTAAAAGCCCTAGTCTTAAGTAGATCAAAATTCACTTTATTGGAATCAAATAAATACATAATTGAATCATTTACTTCATTCTGACTAACGTTTTTATAACTCGTTGATAATCAATACTTAGTTGGAGTTGAATTCATTAGTCTGAATATCGAATTTAGCAATTTTCTTTTGCATTTCTTTCACAATTCTTTTTCTCTTTTCATCAAGGAATTCATATGGATTGATGGGCTTGTATTCTTGTTTGTTAACAATCATGTTCCAAATAATAATGGCAAGTTTTCTCGCTGTTGCTGTAATAGCGGCAGATCTTCCTTTTCGGATGGATATTCGAATAAAGAAATTGTGAAGATTGGCATTTTTGAGATTTCCAATCACATTAGCAGCTTGTCTTAGCGCAATTTTAAGACGATTACTTCCTTTGGGGATTTTATTACTTAATACCTTTCCACCTGAAATTTTGTTGTTTGGAGCAAGTCTCAACCAAGATGCAAATTGCTTAGCTGTTTGAAATTTTTTAAATCCTTGAGGTCCTATTTCACTCATAATGGAAAGTACTGTTGAATGACTTACGCCTTCGATTTCCATTAAGTCAACACCTCCAAAATATCTGTATGCTACTTGATTTAAGTCGATATTTTTCGGCGTATTTTTAGTTACTCTTTTGTAGGATTTAGTTGTTGTTTTCAATTTTTTTAATTGAGGATTCTTCTTGAAGAAATCATTCATGAATCGACCAATCATTTTATCGCATTGTTCGATTTTTTTCTGAGTTTCATTGTAAGTTTGGAATTCCTGCTTCAAAGCAAAAAGTAAATCTGCTCTCTTGTTGCTTTGCAGAGCTTTGGCTATTTCCTGTTCGGATTTACGACAGTTACCGTGTCTAAGAGCTGCCAATTTATGAGGATCATTTTCACCTTTACAAATTAAGGTGATAATACTTAGTCCAGTCAAACCACAAATGTCATTTACCACAACATCCAATCTAAAGTTCATCAATCGTAAATATTTGGACATTTTCTTTGAAGTCGAAGCAGCAGTGTCTAGTAGATTTGTACGATGTCTACAATAAGTTCGTAATTGTTCTGTTGTGTGATCGGGTAGAAAACTACCACTTAATAAGCCGAGTGAATGCAGTTTTTGAATCCATTGACAATCGAGTACATCTGTCTTTTTCCCTTTGATGTTTTTGGTGAATTTTCCATTTGCTAATAAGACTTCGAATCCTGCATTTTGCAAGGCAGTAAATAGATTTTGCCAGTAATTTCCAGTTGCCTCCATAGCGACGGTAGTAATTTCATTTTCATTTAACCAGTCGATTAATGCTAAATGATCTTCTGCATATACTCCAAATTCTTTTACTTGACCTGAGCCTTGTCCAATGGCCGTGTAATGCGATCGGCTTCCGATGTCAATCCCAGCAGCATTGGGGTTTACGATCTCCATGTTCATTCTTTTGCTTTTACTCATGATAAAAAGTTTTAAAGATTGTTTTTAAAAAGCTTTAATAGAATGTACTTTTGATAGAGACTATTATGATCGGGGTTACTCATTGAGTACCACCATTGAAGTCATCACAAGCCTTTGGTGTAGCATGAAACTCAACCAAAGGCTTTTTTACATTCCGACCAGAATTACGCGCGAGCTGTAAGCATCAATTGAAGATCCGGTTTGAAATAAAGCCAGTTAAATTTACGGATATTGTTTAACGTTAGCTTGGGAAGTCAGTTTCTCTCGGGACACAGGGGGAATTATGACTAACGTTTTTGTAAATGTTTAATTATAAACCTGTTGCGACTTGATATTTTCTCTCGAAAATCAACTTCTTTAACGTTAGCTGTGGAAGTCAGTTTCTCTCGGGAGACAGGGTGAATTGTGCATAACGGGAGGCTTCGCAAAAACCTCTTTTTTTTGTAAAAGTTACTCCTATTTTCAATACTAGTGTCCATCAGTTGTTCCAATTTTCAATTATTGAAAACCGGAATTGGATTT
>JABSPC010000272.1 GCA_013215515.1 Crocinitomicaceae bacterium | reverse complement strand
TCTTTTCCGGTAATTATTTCATAAAGTAAGAATACAACGTGCCCACCATCCAATGCTGGGATAGGTAGAATATTCATAAACGCCAATATGATAGAAATGAAGGCCGTATTAAGCCAGAATTTATGCCAATCCCATGTTGAGGGGAACAAGCCACCAATTGCACCAAAGCCACCCAAACTTGAGGCACCTTTTTTAGTAAAGATGAATTTAAGTTGACTTGCGTAATCGCTTAATGTTTGATATCCTCTTCCAATTCCTTTACCAATAGATGCACCGAATCCGTAGTAAATAGTTTTAATAGCACTCGTATCAGAAGACAATTCAATTTTCGGTTGGAAACCAATTGTAGATCTATCAGTTACAAAAATAGTAAGGTTGACAGTGTCTTTCCCTCTAAGCACCTTTATTTTGGCAGTCTCCTTTTTTTCAGTGTTCCTTATTCTGTATAGTTCGGTGACGATTTCATCATGATAGATAATTTCCTGATTATTAACTGCGATGATTGCATCCTTAGGTTTAAGACCCGCTCTCAACGCCGGTGCAGATTGCAATAAGGATTTGAATTCGGCTTTCGTTGCGTCAATTTTCGATTTTTCACCTTCCCTTATAATTTCAACTTGATGCGCTTTTTTTGTATAGCTTTTGTCGAAGAAGTTAATATCACTTATTGATTTGCCGTCAATTTTAGAAATAACATCTCCTTTTTTGAAGACTTTCCCATTACTATCCTTAGTGGTAACGACTCCTTCAACTGTACCAGCCTCAAATCTTAACCCAGCAACCTTCATCGATCCAGATTCGAATAACCGGTAATCGATATCTTCAGGAAGTGGAAGAACTTCCGTGGTTCCGTTTGGTCGTCGCACAGTAAGTTTACGAGCTCCTCTCAACAGTAATCCTCTCGCAATGTCATCGATATGCATTACTTTTTCACCGTCAATTTCAATAATATTATCTCCAGAATGAAAGCCAAATTGCTCCATATAAGGATGAATCGCCATACCTAATTTTAAGTCTTTGGATGCCACTTGTTGCTCTCCCCAAGCGAATACAACAAAAATGTAAATTATTATTCCCAGGAGAAGATTCACTGTTACACCACCAAGCATGATGATCAAACGTTGCCATGCCGGCTTCGATCTAAACTCCCAGGGCTCAGGTGGCTTTTCCATTTGTTCCTTGTCCATAGATTCGTCGATCATTCCTGCGATCTTTACGTATCCACCCAACGGAATCCATCCAATACCCCATTCAGTATCTCCAATTTTTTTCTTGAATAAAGAGAACTTCCAGTTGAAGAATAAATAGAATTTTTCAACACGTGTTTTGAAGATTCGTGCAGGTATATAGTGACCAAACTCGTGTAGAACGATTAATAGGGATAGCGACAATAATAACTGCGCTGCTTTAATCCAAAAATCCATAGAATATTTTTATTAGGATGCGAAGATAGTTAAATTAGATAATGCTTTGATAGCCACCTAATGTTAAAATCCAGTTCCATTCTGAAATTTTTTCAGATCGCCTTAAAATAGAAGAGTTTGAAGTTAGATGTGCTTTTACGACTCGATTAAGTCAGCATATTCATTTTGTTCAAAGTAATCGATAATTGCCTCTTTAATTAAGTGTTGTTGCTCGCGATCGTCCAAATTAGGAAGTGTCTTTAGAAATTTGAAATGTGGCCAATTTTCTTCATCTCTCTTCTCAAACTTGTAGTAGCCAAATGGTTCAAGCAAAGTACAAATAGCGACATGCAAAAGGTCCGTTTTTTCTGCTTTCGAAAAATCTTTGTATCCAATTCCAAGCTCATTTACACCAATTAGAAACAGAATAGATTGGACATCAAGACCACCGCCAAAATTTGACTCCAGTCCTTTTAGTACTTTTTGAAAGCGCAATTCTATATCAAAATCCATTTGGCAAAATTAGACATTAATCTGTTGTCTAGCACCTCGGCCGCGCTCGATTTGTTTTATAATTCAAATTACGCTAATCGAGGGCAGTCGAGATGCGTTATTAACATGTTTATCTTGGAAGCATCTGATATTCGATAAATAAAACGTTTGATTTTTTCTTAACTTCGAAACGAACTTATTATTTCATAATATGAAAACGAAAATACTCGCATTTGCAGCATTGGCTTTTACTCTTGGATTATCCTCTTGTGGCGATGCAGCAAAAGATACTGATGGTGAAGAAACAGGAAAAAATATTTGTGTTTATTCCTACAACGAAGGATCAACAGATTTTGAATGGACTTCTTATAAAACATCAGCTAAAGTGCCTGTTGCTGGAAGCTTCAATGAAATCACAGTAACAAGTGAGTCATCAGAAGACCCATTAGAAGTTATAGAGTCAATTCAGTTTACGATGAATACTGCTTCAGTTGAAACAACGAATGAAGAGCGAAATGGAAAAATTGCGAAGCATTTCTTTGGGACTATAGAGACTCCAGAAATTACAGGAAAAGTCGCAAGTGTAAATGAGGAAACGGGTAAAGCAGCAATCACGGTAACAATGCACGGAATTTCAATTGATATCGAAGGAGATTATTTAATGGAAGACGGAACGTTTTCATGGACTTCATCAATAGATGTTTCTAGTTGGAATGGAATGGCAGGAATTATTGCTTTGAATACAATTTGTTCTGATTTGCATACTGGAGACGATGGAGTATCGAAATTGTGGTCTGAAATCGGATTGAGGTTCAGCACTACTTTGGTATCAGATTGCGATTAATTTAAGCATTAGGATTAAACGTGAATTATCTTGACATACTCTTTGTTCTTCTACTCGTTTGGGGAGGATACAGCGGATTTAAAAGTGGATTTGTAATTCAACTATTTACGAGCCTAGCTTTATTTTTGGGGCTATATTCTGGAATACATTTTT
>JABSPC010000271.1 GCA_013215515.1 Crocinitomicaceae bacterium | reverse complement strand
GAGTATTTTTGCTATTTCTATTGAAGTAATCATATCGTTAAGTTTGATGTTACTTTAATATAGGCAAATTGCATACCAAATATTTGGCAAACTATTGAAAGGTGCGTCCTGTCTATTTTACGGTTGATATTCACGAACCTGTCCTGGCTCTAGATCTTTCAATTCTTGATTGTCGAATGAAACTCGAATCAATCGAAGGGTAGGAAATCCTACTGCAGCCGTCATTTTTCGTACTTGTCTGTTTTTACCTTCAGTAATCGAAATTTGAATCCAACTTGTAGGAATGTTCACTCTAGCACGTATTGCTGGTTCTCGATCTGGAATAATTGGAGGGTCCATTTTCTCGCAGATGGCTTTTTTTACTCTGTGATTTCTTCCTTTATGAGCGATAGTTATGGTTCCCTCCTGTAGTTCGAATAGTGCTCTGTCACTAATGTCGCCTTCGACTTGCACCCAGTATGTTTTTTGCTTTTCACTATCAGGATCTAACAATTGTGTTTTGTAGCGATTGTCATTTGTGAGTAAAATCAAGCCCTCACTATCTTTGTCTAAGCGACCGATTGAGTAAACGTCTTTTGGAAAATCATACAATTCGCCCAATAACTTATCATTGGATTCACCTGAAAATTGACTTAAATAACCATACGGTTTATAAAGTGCGAAATAGATTTTATGACTTATGCTTTGTGACATGTGTAAACAAATGCCGGTGGAATGTTCCTAGCTGTAAACTTTATAGAAACTGTACTGAATATTGATTTAAGCAATTTCTTAGACTGCAATGAGTATTGAAACTGAATGTATTGTCCTTTTGGTTTTAGGACTTTGTGAGATGTGTTTACAATATTTACACGAAGTACTTCGGGCAATACCATTAGGGGGAGGGAAGAAACAACGCAATCAGCTTCTACTCCTTCAGGAATATACTTTCCCATGAATTCGGCTGATTCGTGAAGAATTTCAACTCTAGGGTCAGAAACTCTGCCCGAAAGCGCTTTGTAAAAATCTTCATTCAATTCAAAAACAATCAATTTTGCATCAGGTGCCATTTTTTGAAGGATGATATCCGTAAATATTCCATTTCCAGGGCCCAATTCAATAATCAACTTAGCCTTGTCGAAGTTAATGTTTTCAAGCATTTTTCTCCCCAAAAAACGACTGCTTGGAGCTACTGCGCCAACCATTTGTTTATCCTTGAAAAATTGTTTAATGAAACTTCCTTTGGTCGCCATCTTTAATTATTTGATGTCTAATTTACCGTTATTAATTATTCCAACAACGAATCCTTTTAGTTGTTTATCCACATATGGAGTGTTCAATGTGTTAGAGAAAATATCTTTTTTCTTAAGTGTCCATTCTTTATTCGGTTGAAATAAAGTGATATCCGCAACAGATCCTAATTGAATTGATTGATTATCAATGCCGAGTGCTTTTCTAGCGTTTGTGGATAGCGCGTTGATTACAACATCTAGGTCAAATTCTGGAGCCAAGCTCAAGGATGCAAATATGGACTGTAGTCCGATATTTCCAAACTCAGCCATATCAAATTCAATGTCTTTTTCTTCCTTGTCGTGCGGTCTGTGATCCGAAACAATACAGTCGATGCTTCCATCTTTCAATCCAGCCCAAAGTGCTTTTCGGTCTTCTTCGAATCGAAGCGGTGGCATTACTTTAAAGTGAGTGTCAAAACCAAGAACTGCATTCTCGTTATAAATTAAGTTGATTGCGTGAACATCTGAAGTAACGTTTAATCCTTTCGCTTTCGCTTCTTTTATGAGTCGTACGCCCTCAGCAGTTGATACGCCGGTGAAGTGTATATTACCTTCTGTATATTCAGCCAAGCGAATGTTTCTTTCAATTTCTATAATTTCACCAATCGATGGGTCTGACTTTAGTCCTGTTTTTGTAGAAGCCATACCTTCATTCACCATTCCTTTTCCAGCAATGAATTGATTTCTTGAAAAGGCTACAATTGTTCCTCCGAAATTTCTAGAGTAGAGCAGTGATCGGTACATGATTCCAGAGTTGCAAGGAACAAGATCGTCGGAGAATAATTGAACCCCATATTGATTCATGTCGTACATTTCAGAGAGGTTTTCTCCTTTCATCCCCATTGTCATTGCTCCAATCGGGTGTGCATCACAAACGTGGTTCTCTGATTTATGTTGAATGTATTGAATCTGACTTTTCCCATCGATAACCGGAGTTGTTCCAGGGAGAATTGCTACATGCGTGTATCCTCCGAATGCAGCTGCATCAAGGCCAGAATCTATTGTTTCTTTATGTTCCATTCCAGGATCACATAAGTTAACTTTTAAATCTGCCCAACCCATTGAAGCATGTAAGTCGTCGTGTTCGATAAGAATCGCTTCACTATCTGATATATTGGAATCTACCTTAACAATGTTTCCATCTTCTACTAAAAGGTCCATTGTTTTTCCGTGGAATTCGGAGCTTTTATTGATAATTTTCGCTTGCTTGATTAGAATCTTCATCTGATCTATTTAAGTAATCGTACCAGTAACATTTCACCGAGTACAAAAATAAGGGTAAAAATAATACAAATCTTCCAATAGCTGAACGGTTTGTCAATGCTTGATGTTGACAATTCGCTGTCGCTACTAATTTCATTGTATTGATAATTACTGCCTTCAAAAATCTTATCAATGTCTTCGTTTGAGTAGTAGTTCAATTTCGATTCTGATCTGTTATAGTTCAGGCTCAATGCGCCAATTGTAGTTTCAGATTGAATCTTGTAATTCCCAGCAAACAACTGTGAGTAATTGTCCAGCTTGTTTAGGGTCAGGTAGTTCACGCCCGATATTTCAGATCGTTGTGGAATGAAATCGATGTCGCGCCCAGTGATGTGAATAACATTGTCACCAGTTATCTTTTTGTAAATAGGGTATTGAGAAGCGCTTCCAATTGTTAATGAAATGGGTTGCTTTCTTTTTGCCAGTTCTGCAGATCGAAGGAGAACTGTAGTAAAGAGAGCATCTCTCGAGAAATTTCCGAAGTCTTCGTGTATTGAACTGTAGAACATGAACACATTACCGTTTGACCTTGTGTAAGCCAAGAGTGGAAGACCATTCTGTAAGGTAATTAGATCTGTAGACCTTACATTCGATTTTACTGCTCTAAAGGTTTTCGAAACACTTGGTAGGTTGAGGTTCTTTGGTTCCTCTTCGAATACTCCATCATAAAAAGGATCTGCGTAGTTCAAACTTTTTATTTTGTTCCCGCTAGATACGGAGTTCCCGAGCAATGGAAGCTTAGCTGCACTAAGAAAACTATTCCATTCACCTTTGTTGGGTGTTTTACCTGGGAATAATGAGACAGAGCCTCCAGCTTTAATGAACTCACTTAAATAATTATTAAGTCCTGATGATATTTTATTCGCCCCGTTAACAACAATTAAATCTTGATTCTCAAAATCCTCTTTTGTGATTGCCGTAATTTCCTGGGATCTTGATTTATAGAAATCGTTCAGCTCATAAATTAGCGCGGTTCCTGTTATTGCATCTTCTCCATTAATAATCAATACACGACTGAACTCTTGCACTTCGTAAGAAATGAAGTAAGTGTCATCAAAAAACACGTGTTCATCTACCACGTTGATTTTTCCAGATTTATATCCTACGGTCTTGTCAGCGTATGATACCGAAGTTGATGTTTTTTGTTTTGAAGGTGCATTGATGAATACGGTTTTCGAATACGAATCAATGTTGATTGTTAATTCAAGATTTTCGATGTTCTCGTCATTCATGTTGACCACGCTAATGTTCAACTCTTTGTTCTTTCCAACCTTATGAATAGGGGACGTGAACCAAACGGAGTCGATATAAACATTTGATGTTTGCTCAGGAACCATGCGAGTCGGAAAGTACATGATGTTGTCTTTCTTCACATTGAATTTTTTCTTTTTCTCTTTTTGGAAATCACTGAAGATGAAATAATTGATCTTCGTTTTTTCATCGCTTTCTGCTTTGTCAAGTGTTTCCTTTTGCCATTTAAGCACCTCAGAAAGATCCCTTGTCAATGGACACAATTCAATCGCATCTATCTTTTCAAAAGCTTCACGACGGTTTAGAACACGTTCTTCTCTTCCAGACATTTCATTTGTTCCGATTATGAATCGAGCATCTCGAGGAGCATGTTTAATGACTTCTTTCGATTTTTCTCTCGCTTCTGAAAGTAATTCCCCTTCCGGACCTCTTGCTTGCATTGAAAAGGAATTGTCTAGATAGAAACAAGTGATCGATTTCTTAGAATTCAGTTTCTCCGTACCGTCTGCAAAGTAGGGCTGAGCAAAAGCAAG
>JABSPC010000270.1 GCA_013215515.1 Crocinitomicaceae bacterium | reverse complement strand
GACAAGCCAATAAAGGACAGTGTTAAAATTGTTCTGGAGGATATTGAAATATCGATTCTTTCGAGTTATTATCAGCAGGATGGAATTCACTCACCAGTAACAGGAGGTCTCGGAACTGAAAAGCTTTCGAACATTGCACCAGTGGTTTATGTTCATGTTCCATTGGACACAGTTAAATCAATTGATGTTAGCGCTGGTGTTGATTTTTATTCGTCTGCCTCATCAGATAATATTGACAATCCTTATTTAAGTAACAATCATGTTTCAGGAGCTTCTGCAGATGATATTCGCCAGCACTATTCTTTCACGTATTCTAAAAAGAACAATCAGAAACGCAATGAAAATTCATTCCTCATCGCCGCTTCATCTGAATACGACGTAACATCAATTTCAGGCGGATACTCATTCAGTAAAGAAAGTAAGAACAAGGCGAGACAGTTTGCCTTATCAGGAAAATACTTTTTTGATGATTGGAAACGAATTTATCCAGTTGAACTTAGAAATGGTTCAAATGAACTTTTGAGCACAGATAAACGACATACATTAAGTCTTTCTGCGACAGAAGCATTTATCATCAATAAGAAAATGAATGCATCATTAACAGTTGAAGCTTTGGCTCAAAGTGGAATGCTTTCTACGCCATTTCATCGGGTCTATTTCTCAAATCAAGCGGAAGCGAAAATTGAAATACTCCCTGGGTTACGTATAAAACTTCCCGTTGCTTTTCGGTACAATGTTCACTTAACGCATAATATTATTCTAAGAACATTCAATCGTCTTTATTGGGATTCATGGGATGTAAAAGGATATACGGCTGAAGTTGAATTCCCGATCAAAATAAAGGATGCATTTAGAGTTTACCCATTCTATCGTTTTCACATTCAAACAGCTTCGAAGTATTTTGCCCCTCATGGTGAACACGTATCGACACAGACGTTTTACTCTTCCGATTATGATTTGTCAGGATTGAATTCTCACAAATATGGATTGGGAATTAAGATCTCTCCTTTATATGGAATAGGACGGTTCAAATGGGGAAAGAAGAAGCTTGCTGTATTCAAAGAAATCAATTTAAGATTTGCAAATTATGTCCGCTCTGATGGCTTAAATGCTTGGTCGACAACTGTTGGTTTGAAATTTAATTTGCACAGAAATACAAACTAGAGCGTACTTTTTCCCGATGAGATTCGTTATGTTAGTATAAGTCTACTACATATGCGTTCAATTATCATTATTTCCTGTTTGCTATTTGCTATTAATTCTTTTGGTCAAAAGAGAATTGGTGTTGATTTGAATTCTCATATGATGAATTTGAATTGCACGATGCATTATCAACAAGTCATAAAAGGTCCATTTCTTTATTCAGCTGGATTTTTTTTCGGAGGAAATGGTTTTGGTTCAAATTACAATACCAATGCGGCTGTTGAAAACGGTCTCGACATTGGAGCCGCTTACCCAGGGATTCCAAGCACTTACATTGATACCAGTGGAACTTACAATCTTAAAAGTTATTCAACGAAAGGCAGTGGCTTTGGCGTCCATGTTGGTCTAGGAATTTTTCAAGAGTTTGGTCGATCTCATGGAGTAAGATTTAATATTAACAATCGGTTTGGATGGATGAAGTCGGGCATGATTGTATATTATCATATGGATGGAGAAGAACGCTCAAAATCAACGCGTCCAGATATTTATCACCCAGTTGGAGCTGTCACACTAGAACTGTATCATACTTTTAGGATT
>JABSPC010000027.1 GCA_013215515.1 Crocinitomicaceae bacterium | reverse complement strand
AGACGGCAGCCATCCCCTTTCTTTTGTACACTCGACTCCAAATCGCACTTTCTACGCTTACATCATATCTAACGAAGCGATAATTAATGAATTGACTGAGGCGCATCAAAAATAATAAAACCGAACGCTCTCGCCAAAGCCTCCCCTCGACGGACGAAGTGTCTAGCGAATAACTCAGCAAAGGAGAATAGGTTTTGAGTTTGGGAACTTTGTTTCGCTGGAGCTATGCGAAAGCAATACCGAAAGTGACCTACTAAAAATTACTCTTGAAGACCGAAGGGAGAATAACGGATACACCAGACAAATTACAGTTCGATTATTTATCCAAGTTGCGATAATGCACGAATTTATCTTGAATAAAAGTGATTAACTCAAGTTCGGAAGCTGTTTTTAAGAAATCTTCGTCCATATTTAGGAATGCGATAAAGCTTTCGAAATCTTCATCTGATAAATCAATCACCTCAAAAGCGACATAGGCTCTAAGTAGTTCTTTAAGAATTCGAACTTGATCATCCTTGAACTCTTGCTCAGCAATCCAGCGTTTTGTTCTTTCCTTTTTGGAGAACGCCTGATACAAAGCGGTTATAGGGCTTTGCATTACCTCAATTCCGGTAACCATTCTAGTCTCTCGCATTACTAGCGAAGCCCGTTCCTCTTTGATTTGCTCTAAAGTCTTAAGCGGACGAACTGTTACTGCTTCAATCTCCTGTGCTTTCCCTTCAATGTAGAGCACTTGCTTGCATTGACAATTAGAATCAGCTACAATGATAGTATTCACTGTAGTGTAACCACGAATTGATAGTCCAATCGTGTCTCCATCATTTGCATAAACACTGAAAGATCCATTTGGCTGACCAAATACACCCTGTCCAGTAGATCTGTTTACGACCATCAAGTTGTAAAATCCTTGCGGACGAATTGTATCTCGAACTTTTCCTTTGAAAAGGACTTTATCACAATTTTGTCCGTTGGCCGTAATAGACAACAAGGAAAATAAAACGATATGTAGGATTGTTTTGATACGAACGAAATTACAAAAATAGTACCGCGTTTGTTGTTTAGAACGACAAACAAATGTTAATTATTACAGTTTACAATTGTAACAAATGCAAACTGCATAAAGTTACATTTGTAACAAGTTGTTTTCATTCAAACTAAGTCGTAATTTTGCGCTATGAAACGAGTTGTCGTAGGACTATCAGGCGGGGTTGATTCCAGTGTTACCGCACACCTTCTGAAAGAGCAAGGCTATGAGGTAATAGGGATGTTTATGAAGAATTGGCATGACGAGAGCGTAACGCTTTCAGACGATTGCCCATGGATTGATGACTCCAATGATGCTTTATTAGTAGCTCAAGCTCTGGACATCCCCTTTCAAGTTATTGACTTAAGCAAGGAATACAAAACACGTATTGTCAACTACATGTTTGACGAATACAAATCAGGGAGAACACCAAACCCTGACATTCTATGTAACAGAGAAATCAAATTCGATGCGTTTCTTAAAGCAGCAATGGAACTAGGTGCCGACTACGTCGCTACGGGACATTACTGCAGAAAGATTAAGCACGAAGACGGCAGCTTTGGTCTTGTGACAGGAAAAGATCCGAACAAAGACCAATCCTACTTTCTCTGTCAGCTAAATCAGGATCAACTTGCGAAAGCACTCTTTCCGATTGGTGATATTTTAAAGCCTGAGGTGAGACGAATTGCAGAAGAATCTGACCTGCACACAGCGGAAAAGAAGGATTCTCAAGGGCTTTGCTTCGTAGGTAAAATAAGCCTTCCGACTTTCTTGCAACAGAAACTATCCCCTATCCAAGGAGACATCGTTGAGATCCCAGATAATCTTAAAGCATTCTTGGATTACAACGCTATTGCCGTAGAGCCTGAAAACGTTATGGAACTAGCGCAGCCTTTCTCATACGAGCCGAGTCAAGGAGAAGTTGTAACGACGCATCAAGGAGCGCATTACTACACTATAGGCCAGCGAAAAGGGCTGCATATTGGCGGAAGGCCAAATCCGTCTTTTGTTATTGAAACTGACGTAATCACGAATACTGTTTACTCGGGGCAAAATGATTCGCACCCAGGGCTAAACAGATGGGCTTTAAAGATTGACAAGGAGGACATGCACTTCGTTAGCAGTAAGTATGACATAAGCTCGTTAAACGGCTTAAAAACAGATGTCAGAATAAGGTACCGTCAAAAGCTTCAAACTTGTACTATACATGTTCTAAATGGCGACGTGTACGTGTTATTCGAATCCAAGCAGAGAGGCATTACACCAGGACAGTTCGCAGCTTTCTATATCAATGATGAATTGATTGCCTCAGGAGTAATTAAGCACTAGACGTTAGTTAAGGAGTTATGAAGTTTAAAGTTATAAGTTGTGAAGCTAAAAGTTAGACAGCCAATTAAGGGTCTTGTTTTCAACAAGTTAAAAAACTCTAATTCATCACTTCTAATTAATAACTAACGTAGGCTATACTCCTTAAAAGTACCATTCGTATAAAACACAACGATCTTCTCTACTCCTTGAGTACTAGTGTCAACAAGTGATCCTCTAGTTTCATTTGGACTACTAACGCGTTTTGATTCGTCAGGAGCGGTAAACCCACCTTCTCTGGTCTCACCGGTAATGAGCCATGATGCATTAACATTGGGGTAGTTGGTGATTATTTTGGCTAGGAAATCCAAGCTTGGCTTGTTCCTACCACTAAGGACGTGGCTTAAGTTCGACCGATTGATTCCAATTTTACTTGCGAATTCAGAAGCCGAAAGATTATTTGATTTTAATATAACGAGTATTCGATCTTGAATTAACATTTGTAAAATGATTGGTTTAACACAAATGTAACATAAGTTTACAAAAAAAGCCACCCCGAATTAATCGAAGTGGCTTTATATAGGTGGGGGGTTATCCTAATTCAACGAAAAGAATAAGTTTGATTGCTGCGTATCCTTCATGGTCTCACCTACTTTCACTGTATCCATCAGTTTGGCCACTTCAAAAACAGTTAAAGCACTATTAACTCCTTGTACTTTGTGCTGTGATAATTTGAATTTTGCGTTTTTAATTGTGTTGTTAATCATATCTATATCTTTAAGTAGTTGTCGTAATTATTGTTGCAATACAGAACACATTTACGGTACAGCTTTTAATATTGTTACGAAAAATTGAATAAAATTATTTTCTTGTAAACAAAAGACTTGAATAATTAGACTAAACAAGAAAGGCTATTACATTGATTATGACAGCCTTATGCTGAAATTAACTTTTGTAAAATAATTTTATCATTTTTCGATAAGAGGATAGATTAAGCCCTCTAAACCATTGGTTTTTATCTCCAATATGAGTTCTAATTGTCTCCCATGCTTACCATTTGGAAAGCCTTTGTTCTTATACCAGACTAAATAAGCTTCTGGCAAATGAATTAAATACTTGCCTTGATACTTACCATAATGCATTTTAGCATTAGCAAGTTCAATTAATTCATGTTGTGGATTTTGATTCATATGACTCCCCTCTCCTACTTCGTAGGAATTAATTGTAGTGTATCTATTAAAAATCCCCAATATTTTTTAACAGAAGAAATTTGACATTTTTCATCCGGTGAATGAGCTGCTCTAATATTTGGTCCGAATGAAATCATATCAACCTCAGGAAGGTGCTTTAATAAGATACCGCATTCCAATCCAGCGTGACATGCTTTAACCTTAGGCTTCTCACCAAATGACTCCTCGTACAATTTTGCCATAATGCTCAAAATCTCCGAATCAGTATTCGGTTGCCATCCTGGATAATCTCCAGATTGAGTAACAGCACAACCCATAGACCCAAACGTTGAACGCATTGTATTCGCTAAATCACCTTTAGTACTCTCTACACTACTTCTTTGAAGGGACTGCGTAACGAAATCCCCGTCCTTTAAGATAACTCGTGCTAAGCTTGAAGAGGCCTCAACTAGGCCTTTCATGTCAGGACTCATTCTAAACACTCCATTATGAAGTCCATAAATTGCATTTAAAATTTTAACCTTGTCCTCATTTGATACTGCCTGAGAATCGCTTGTAGTATTTTCTATTGAGAATTCTACATTCTGTTCGATTGTCTTGAACTCTGTTGCAATGATATCGGTAACTTTTTCGAACTCTGCTTTTAACAATTCAGTATTCGAAGAAGAAACAGCAACAGTACAAGTCGATTCTCTCGGGATTGCATTTCTCAAACTTCCTCCATCAATTGAGATCAACTGATAATCAACCAATGAGTGCAAATGATAAAGGATACGGTTCATGAATTTATTCGCGTTCCCTCTTTCTTTGTCAATATCCATTCCAGAATGCCCACCAACTAATCCTCTAATCGTTAATGATAATACCTCAGAATCAGATTTAATATCATCTAAAGAGCACTTATATGTAGTGTTTGTATCAATCCCGCCTGCACACCCTACAGATAACTCGTCATCATCTTCAGTATCTAAATTCAATAATATTTCCCCATCAAAATTCGAAGGATCTAAATTGATTGCTCCTGTCATTCCGGTTTCTTCATCTATTGTGAACATCGCTTCCACTGCAGGGTGAGCAATAGTATCAGAAGAAAGCACAGTCATTATTGAAGCTACTCCGATTCCGTTGTCAGCACCTAGGGTTGTTCCGTTTGCATCAACCCAATCACCATTAATTCGCATATCAATTCCTTGTGTTGCAAAATCGAAATCCGTATCCGAATTCTTTTGATGAACCATATCGAGATGTGATTGCATGATAATTGTCTTGCGATCTTCCATACCAGAACTCGCTGGCTTCTTAATAATAACATTTCCAATAGTATCTTGAATCGTCTCTAAGCCAAGATTTTGGCCGAAATCCATTATGAATTGAATCACCCCTTCTTCTTTCTTCGAAGCTCTAGGAACCGCGTTTAAATCCGCAAAGTGATTCCACATTGCTTTTGGCTCTAAATCTCTTACACTCATAAATTCTAATCTTATTTGTCAAATTGAAGTACTCGTTCGATGTACATTTTCTCCACCTTCGCTCTCGCCCAGGGTGTTCTACGTAGAAACTTCAAACTACTCTTAACACTAGGGTCATTCTTGAAACAATTGATACTAACGAGGTAAGCCATTTGCTCCCACCCGATTCTATCAACGCATTGTTTTACAATAAACTCTAAAGATTTCCCGTGCAAAGGGTCGTTTGATTCTTCCATTTACTTAACTAATTTTTTATATCGAATACGTTTTGGAGCATTATCACCCAATCGTTTCTTTCTATTCTCTTCGTACTCAGTATATGATCCCTCGAACCAATACACTTCAGAATTCCCCTCGAAAGCAAGAATGTGTGTGCAAATTCTATCTAAGAACCACCGGTCGTGAGAAATAACCACAGCGCACCCCGCAAAGTTTTGAATACCTTCCTCTAAAGCACGAAGTGTATTTACATCAATATCATTGGTTGGCTCATCAAGCAAAAGAACATTCGCTTCCGTTTTCATCGTCATCGCTAAATGCAAACGATTTCTTTCACCACCTGAAAGAATTCCAACTTTTTTATTTTGATCCGACCCTCCAAAATTGAATTTGGACAAATAAGCTCTTGAATTAATTTTTTGACTCCCAATTTCAATGAACTCCAAACCATTTGAAACTACATCAAATACTGTTTTGTCTGGATTAATATCTTCATGTGTTTGATCAACATAACCAAGCTTCACTGTATCACCCACTTCAAATTCACCTGAATCAGGCTTCAATTCGTCCATGATCATTTTAAAGATGGTCGTTTTACCAGCACCGTTTGGGCCAATAATCCCAACAATTCCCGCTGGAGGAAGTTTAAAATTAAGATCACTATACAACAGCTTATTGTCAAACCCTTTTGAAACCTGAACAGCATCAATTACGTTATTCCCGAGACGAGGCCCATTGGGAATTGGAATTTCTAAAATCGCATCTTTTTCATTAATATCTTCAGCCAACATTTTATCATAGTTCGCAATACGGGCTTTATTCTTGGCGTGACGTCCTTTTGGATTCATCCTCACCCAATCCAGCTCTCTTGCTAATACTTTTTGACGTTTTGACTCTGTTTTCTCTTCTTTCTTTAAGCGTGCTCCTTTTTGCTCAAGCCATGAAGAATAATTTCCTTTCCATGGAATTCCTTTCCCGTGATCTAATTCAAGAATCCACTCTGCAGCGTTATCCAAGAAGTATCTATCGTGAGTTACAGCAATTACGGTTCCTTTATATTGTTGAAGATGTTGCTCGAGCCACTCTATGGACTCAGCATCCAAGTGATTTGTAGGCTCATCCAGCAATAAAACATCAGGATTACTAAGGAGAAGTCTACACAATGCAACCCTTCTTCTTTCTCCTCCTGAAAGTGTTTCAATTTTTTGATCGTCTGGAGGACAACGCAATGCGTCCATCGCTCTTTCGAGTTTAGTATCTAATTCCCAAGCATCAAGAGAGTCCAAAATATCTTGAACTTCACCTTGCCTTGCAATTACTTTGTCCATTTTTTCAGGATCATTCAGTATTGCTTCATCCATGAATGAATTATTGATCTCCTCAAATTCCTTCAAGGCATCAACAGTTTCCTGCGCACCTTCCATAACGATTTCCTTAACCGTTTTTGATTCGTCCAACTCCGGTTCCTGTGCTAGGTACCCCACTGTATATCCATCTGTAAACACGACATCACCTCTATAGGTAGTATCTAAACCAGCAATAATTTTCATTACCGTTGACTTTCCAGAACCATTCAGTCCTATAATCCCAATCTTCGCTCCGTAGTAGAATGAAAGGTGAATGTTCTTAATTATCTGTTTTCCCGCTGGTGTGTCTTTCGAAACTCCAACCATCGAGAAAATTATCTTCTTGTCGTCTGACATATAGTTATTGTAAAATGAGTTTACCTCAAAGTTAATAAATGAATAAAATTGAATGGGGATTTTTAAGAAAGATATTGGTGCTAATGCAAATATCTCCTAAACGTGGAATACATTACAATGAAAGCAACCGGAACACAGGTATAAGCTACAATCATTATTATACCAAACCAACTTGCCCCATAATCCAGGCATACTGCGAAAAACCTAATTATATTGAAAATATAACCCCCACTCCTATTGTGTACATGATAAACCCGATTTTTTTTTACATTCATCAAAAGAATGGCTCCAGTAAGACAAACGAACGAACTCATAATCTCAATGAAATACATTAGTCCAGCACCATTGCTTGAACTACGTTCCATATTAATGCCCATAAATTCAATAACGAAATTGGCAATTTCGTTCCCTTCTGAAATCCAACTAATTAGATAGATGTCCTTAATAATAAGAAGCAACGTACCAATAAAAGTAAAAATGCAGAGTGCTTGCAACGTTGAAGGAAAATGACCGGTATAAACGAAATCAAAAGGACCGTCGACAGTAGCGTCTATTTCATCGAACTCTTCATTCATCGAATTAAAATCATTTCATATACTTAACATTCTTACCATACATTGTAAAGAAGACTATCATTACCAAAAAATTTAAAATAAACATTGCTTGCCCCATACCTGACTGTCCTCCCAGCGAAACAGAAGATAGTGCTAACCCCCCAATAACTATGGTGACTAGATAACCAATTATGTAAATGTAAAATCCAGTTTTTTTCAATCTCCACATTGCGAAAGCACCAAAAAGGCATAAGATTCCTCCTATTACTCCTGCCACATTTGAATAAAATGTCCATTTCAAATATTCACTTTCATTAAATTTCACGAAGTCAAGTTCTTTGTTTTGCATTTCGCGCATTGCTTCTAGTACAGAATCTATTGTCGAAGGAGCGAGCCCCCAAATCGAACCAAGCAAACCCAAGCCAGAGAAAACAAAGGTGATAATACAAATAACCGATAAAAATAGTGATCTAGACATGTGATTAAACGAGTTTCTAATAATTGACAAAAATACG
>JABSPC010000269.1 GCA_013215515.1 Crocinitomicaceae bacterium | reverse complement strand
GCAGTCGGAGGTCTCTTTGTTCGTGAGATCCCAATAGGTACAGCTGGAATGGCCAATCCTGGAGTTGATGCTAATAACGATTGCAACGAATACTGCTACGTAAGTGGTAATGCAGATAATTACGATTTCAATGCAGATGATATTGATGACGGTGATGTGATATTGCGTTCACCTGTAATGGACTTAACAGGTTACACGGATCCATATGTTGGATACCAGAGGTGGTTTTATTGTGAGTACGGAATTTTACCTCCTGGTGACTCGCTCGAAGTTTTTGTTAGTAATGGAACAACGACGGCTCGAATTGATGTTCAAACGTATGATCCTTCTATTAATTCTCAATGGATTGAAAAAGGCATTCGTATTCTTGATTATGTGTCACTTTCGACAACAATGCAATTTACCTTCTTTGCATCTGACTATGCCCCCGATATTAATATTACGGAAGTTGCAATAGATCGCTTCTACATCGCCGAAGCAGAATTTGTAAACTTCGTTAGTGGGAAGAAAGATGTATTTGTCATTTACCCAAATCCAGCTTCAAATGCGTTTAGCGTTGATGGCTTGACATCAGATTCATATTACGAGATTGTATCCATCGGAGGCAGAAAAGTGCTGTCAGGTTCGATTTCTCCCACGGAAAATAAAATCAATGTGGCAGGCTTGCAAGATGGGGTCTATTTTATTCGATTGGAAGATCAAATGCAAAAGATTGTTATATCACAATAAGCACCGTAGGATTAGTTATATTTGTCCAAATCTAAAGTATCTGATTTGGAATTAAAATATGATATCTCTGTAGTTGTACCTTTACTTAATGAGGAGGAATCACTTCCTGAATTGCATTCATGGATCGTAAAAGTGATGAAAGAAAATAACTTCTCTTATGAGATTTTATTCATTGATGACGGTAGTAAAGACGGGTCGTGGAAAGTTGTTGAAGAGTTGAACTCCAAAGATGAAAATGCGAAAGGAATTAAATTTCAACGCAATTACGGAAAGTCAGCAGCATTGCAAAACGGATTCCAAGCAGCTCAAGGTCGAGTTGTTATTACAATGGATGCGGATCTTCAAGATTCACCGGATGAGATTCCTGAATTACACCGCTTAATTATTGAAGAAGACTATGATGTCATCTCTGGTTGGAAAAAGAAACGTTTCGACCCGATAACAAAAACAATCCCAACGAAATTGTACAATTGGGCAGCTCGCGTCATTACAGGAATAAAATTACACGATTTCAATTGTGGTCTTAAAGCGTATAAAAATGTTGTTGTAAAGAGTATTGAGGTATATGGAGATATGCACCGCTATATTCCGCCATTGGCAAAATACGCTGGATTCACAAAGATTGGTGAAAAGGTTGTTCAACACCAAGCAAGGAAATACGGAACTACAAAATTTGGATTAAATAGATTCATAAATGGACCTCTAGATCTAATGACGGTGGCCTTTATGGGGAAGTTTGGAAAAAAACCAATGCACTTTTTTGGAGTTATTGGAATGATCTTATTCTTCATTGGATTTGGAATCTTTGCCTACCTTGGAATCGAAAAGTTATTTATAGACAGTAATGCGAAATTAATCGCTGATAGAACAGAGTTCTTTATAGCCTTAGCATCGATGATTATAGGATCTCAATTTTTCCTGGCAGGTTTTCTGGCTGAACTGGTTGGTCGAAATGCCTCTGGTAGAAACATCTATTTGGTTGAAAAGAAATTAAATGTCGATTAAGGATTGGCAAATAGACGCTACTTGGACTTTATTCCTCGATCGTGATGGAGTAATTAATAAACGAGTTTTCGGAGGGTACATCACAAAAGTAGAAAATTTCAAGTTTCTTCCTGAAGTAGAATTAGCAATTGCGGGACTCAGCAAAAAATTCAATAGACTTGTCGTAGTGACTAACCAGCAGGGAGTTGGAAAAGGTTTGATGACAGAGCGTAACGTTCTGGAAATTCATTCTTATATGTGTGATCGAATTCACCTAGAAGGAGGTAGGATAGACAAGTGCTATTTTGCACCAAATCTAAAAGGAGCAGAGGAAGATTTAAGGAAGCCCAATTCCGAAATGGCTAAAATGGCCAAAATGGAATTTCCTGAAATTGAATTCAAGCACTCTATAATGGTTGGTGATACTGATTCAGACATTCTTTTTGGCAAGAATGTTGGTATGTTAACAGTAAGAATTAAAACTGAGGAGCCAATAGGTGTAGAAGCCGACTTAACGGTTGACAGTTTAAACGAATTTTTGAAACGAATTAATAATGAAGCTTAATCTTACATTTCTTTTTGCATTTATTGGACTTGTCAGCATTGCACAAGTCAACCAAGTTGATAGTCAAGGACGAAAACAAGGTAAGTGGGAGAAGGTGCATCCTGGAACACGAGTGTTCATTTATCGCGGCGAATTCAAAGATGATAAGCCCGTAGGTAAGTTTGTCTATTATTATAAGTCTTCAAAAACGAAAGCCGTTATCAATCACAACGCATTAAAAAAAGGCCGCTCAGTTGCGTATTTCTATCACGAGTCTACCGGAAAAGCCATTAGTATTGGTATTTACAACAATTTGAAAAAGGACAGTATTTGGCAAAATTACACGCCTTCTGGCCGATTGAGTAATACCGAAACGTATAAAAATGACAAACTAAACGGTGAGAAAAAAATATACTTTGTTCCAGAAAATCCAAGTGATAAGTCTAGAATTGTAGCGACAATTATGAATTATAAGGACGATGAACTTCATGGAGAGTACAAAGAGTTTTTCTTATCTAAAAGGGTGAAGATTCGCGGGAATTATGAGAATAACAAACAGACCGGTGCATGGGAAGAATTCCATGTTAACGGTCAACGCGCTGCAACCTTTAGATATGATGCCGGTAGAAAGCATGGTTATGCTATTGCTTATGATACAAAGGGAGCGAGGCTTGCTAAGGTGTTTTATTATTTCGGTCGTAAACTCGAAGGTAAACGGCTTGAAGATATGTTAAAACAGATGGAGGAAAAAGGTATGGATCCATACACAATGACAACCAAATAATCGTTAGCTTCGTCTTATATATGATGAGACGAATCAATCTTCTATTTACTATCACTCTTGTAGTTACAGCTGTAATCTTTACTTCTTGTAAACAAGATCCAGCACCACAATTTCATTACGAGTACTTTGGACTTAAAGAAGGCCGCTATGTTATCTATGATGTAGTTGAAGTTGAGCACGATGATGCTATTCAAGTTCATGAGACAACAACGTATCAATTGAAAACAGTTTGGGGAGGCGAATATATCGATAATGAAGGGCGATCAGCGTGTGAATTTAGAAGGTATAAACGAGATACACCCGCCGATCCTTGGGTATATTCTGATCTTTGGACAGGAGTATATGATGGAATTCGAGCTGAATTAATTGAAGAGAATCAAAGAATTGTGAAATTGGTTTTTGCACCAACCCTTTTGAAACAATGGGACGCAAATGCGTATAATATGATCGGCGAGCGCGATTGTTATTACAGAGACATTCATGAAGATACAATCATGAACAATGTTAAATTCGATTCAACACTGGTTGTAGAAATAGACGAATTTGTATCTCTTATTGATACTGTAAGAAATTACGAGATATATGCTAAAGATGTAGGTTTGATCTACAAGCACTACGTCGATAATCATTATCAATTTACTACTACGAATGTGATCCTGGGTACAGAGATTTACTACATGTACGTTGAACACGGTATGGAGTAATCTCAATTCCAATTATCATAAATTGTATAGATTCAAAATTGTACATTTACGCCTCGATCAAGAGTAAATGATCTCCATTTTATGCAAAAGTTAGAATTTTCGATAATAGTTCCAGTTTACAATAGGCCCGTAGAAGTTGAGGAATTATTCGAAAGTCTTGCAACGCAAACCAATAAGAACTTTGAAGTCGTAATTGTAGAAGATGGATCTACTGAGAAAAGTGATGAACTCGTTAAGCGCTATTCGAATCGATTGGACATAAAGTATTTTTATAAAGAGAATACTGGCCCAGGGATTAGTAGGAATTATGGGTATGAAAGAGCCAAAGGGAACTATTGCATTTTCTTGGATTCAGATTGTATTCTACCTCCACAATATTTTCAAACGGTAGTCGATAATTTAAAGAATGGATACGTCGATGTTTTTGGAGGTCCCGATAAAGCACATGAAAGCTTTACAAATCTTCAGAAGGCCATCAATTATTCAATGACTTCTTTTTTTACTACTGGGGGAATCCGTGGTGGTGGAGAAAAGCTTGATAAATTTTATCCTAGGAGTTTTAATATGGGCTTTTCCCGAGAAGTGTTTGATACTACTGGAGGCTTTCCAAGTCATCGATTTGCAAAAGCCAAAGCAGCAGGAGAGGATATGGACTTGAGTATCACGATTAGAAAGAAGGGCTTTTCGACAGCACTTTTTAAAGAATCTCATGTTTATCATAAAAGACGAACGAGTTGGAGTCAATTCAGAAGACAAGTCGCAAATTTTGGCTACGCTAGAATCACAATCTATAAAAGACATCCCGAATCACTGAAATGGTTGCACTTCGCACCAGCCGTATTTGTTGTAGGTATTCTGAGTTTAATTTTGCTGTCAATTCTTATTTCACCCTTGTTTTTATTACCCATTCCAGCCCACATGGTGATGCTGTTTGGCGATGCAAGTATTCAAAACAAAAGCATTGTAATTGGTGGTATGGCAGTCGTTACAAGTTATATTCAATTGGTAGGTTACGGTCTTGGTTTTATGAAGGCAATATGGAACCATGTCATACTGGGTAAAGAAAAGGTGCCTGGAACTTAATTGAAATACTTTGGATACATGAAGCATCTTAAATTAAAATTTGTCGGAATTTCTTTATTGATTACTGCGGTGTTAGGGTCGTGTACAACTGCGAATCGTGAAGTTGACGTCAAAGGAGGAATGAGCGTAACAATTGAAGTTTCAAAAGAGCCTTTAACTTAGCAAAGGAAAGAACAACTAGAGGAGATTTTATCGAACAGTTTGTTGCGGCACATCAAGAATTAAACAGTGGCAAAAGACTTGTGAGCTATTTTAGTTATGCTGACATTTATGAGTTGGACCATTATTCAACTGACAAGGAGGTTCTTGAATTTCTACTAGAGAAAAAAGAGTATTCGATGAGAGTTGTCAAAGCTATTTTAGAGCTTCGTATTAACCAATTCGGGATTGCTCAACCAATTGTTGAAATTGACCAAGACAACAATAGAATTTATATTGAATTACCAGGTGTTCACGATGAGGCGACAATCACAAGTAAATTAATTTCTACTGCCAATCTTCAATTTTACGAAACATTTGAATATCCAGAAATTAGGGTTTTCTGGGAGCAAGCAAATACATTGTCTTTGTCTCCTCAGGTTAAAGCGTCGGATTTAGGAAGTGAAGATTCATTGGCGTCTCAGTCAAATGGAAAAACAAATGCGGATGAATTACCAGGTTTAGGTTCTATTACCTCTCAATATGGGAGCCATTTCTTTGTCAAGTTGGTGGATAGAGGAAAGGTTGACCATATCTTAAAGCAACGAAAAGATATCAGCTCTATTTTTCCGAATAACTTATTATTTATGTGGAGCGCGAAAATTGAAAAGCACACTCAGACCAAGGAAACAGGGTATATTCTTTACGCAATAAAAACAGCATCTGACGGTAGGGCGAAAGTTGGTGGTAAAGGTCTGAGAAGGGCTGATGTAAGTTATAGTTCTGAAAATGGAAGTATAATTGTTAACATTCAAATTACACAAGAAGGTGATGCTAAATGGGCACAAATGACTACTGCTAATGTGAATAAAATCATTGCTATTACGATGGATGATGTGGTTTACAGCGCTCTTAACGTAATGGCGGCTATTAAAGGGGGGGGCGGAAATTTCAGGTTCGTTTACTATGGAGGAAGCAAAAGACCTTGCTGGTCGATTGAATGGTGGAATTTTTCCTCTTCCATGTAAGATTATTAGAATTAAAAAGCTCTAATAAAACACTTTATAAAAGTGCAATTGGCTCGAGATTAGACCCATTTTCATACCTAGAAATATTCTTCGTCAAATAGACACGTTTTAAATTGACTTTAAGAAACGTAAAACCTATATTTGCAGGCTTAATTATAAATAAACTAATTACCAAAATGCGTAATAAAGGATTTTTTTGGTTTCTGACAATTCTACTTACAGTAATCTGTATTTATCAATTGTCATTTACATATGTATCGAACGGAGTTGAGAAACAAGCTGAGAAGGAGGCGAGAGCCGAAGTTGAAATTCTAATCGAGAAATCGAAAGCGAATAACATGATGGCAGTTTTGCCAAACAGTTTAAAGGAAATTGACTTCAGTAAAGCTGAATCAAAAGAGATCGCTGTCGCTGACCTGATCAACTTCAAACTTTCTCAAAAAGCTGATGAGACAATTTATCTCGGATCAACTTTTTCTGAAGTAAAGAGCCGTAGTTTAGCTTTCGGGCTTGACCTTGTTGGTGGAATGAGTGTAACGATGGAAGTTTCTATTCCTGACTTAGTGAAGAACTACGTTAGGAATTTAAATGCTCCTGAATTCAAAAGAGCATTTGCACTAGCGAAGAAAAATACACGTAAAGGGGATTTTATTGAACAGTTTGTTGCTGCACATCAGAAGTTAAATAAGGGTAAATTAGTAAAATTATTAAGCCATTCTGACATTGATGGGTTAGGACTTAAATCAACTGATGATGAAGTTCTTGCATTTTTATTGGAGAAGAAAAAAACTTCAATGAAAGGTGTTAAAGATATTATGGAACGCCGTATTAACCAATTCGGTGTTGCACAACCTAATATTCAAATTGACGCAGAACGGAATAGAATCTATATTGAATTGCCAGGTGTCCAAGATGAGGCAACAGTTGCAGATAAATTGGTTTCTACTGCCAACCTTCAATTTTTCGAAACATACACGTATCCTGAAATTAGAGTTTTCTGGGAGCAAGCACATGCATTGTCTTTGTCGCCTGAAGTTACAGGGACTGACTTAGAAGATGAACTTCCTGAAGTGGTTCAAGGTGACTCAATTACTCCTGAAGGAGATACAATTACACGTATTGATACTCTCGAAGTTGATCCGTTGGGTTCACTTTCAAGTGGAAGTGTTGATGGAACTCAAGGATTAGGTTCAGTTGCTTCTCAATATGGAGATCAATTCTTTGTGAAATCTGCTGACAGAGCAACGGTTGATCAATTATTAAAGCAACGAAAAGATATCAAATCTATATTCCCGAACAACTTATTGTTTATGTGGGGCGCAAAAACTGAGAAGCACTCTCAAACTAAAGAAACGGGATATATTCTTTATGTAATTAAAACACCTTCAGATGGTAAGGCGAAAGTAGGAGGTACGGACATTAAAGGCGCTAAGACAGATTACGATACTGAAAACGGTAGTGTTGTAGTAAATCTTGAAATGACCGAAGAAGGTAGTTCAAAATGGGCCCAAATGACTACGGCCAACGTAGGTCAACTTGTTGCTATTACAATGGATAGTGTTGTTTATAGCGCTCCAAATGTAATTGGACCAATTAAAGGCGGTAGTACTGAAATTTCAGGTTCGTTCACAATAGAAGAAGCCAATGATCTTTCGGGTCTACTGAATGGTGGTGCTCTGCCTGCTCCATGTATCATTAAAGAACAATCTAAAGTTGGACCTACTATTGGTGCTGAAAACTCTAGAGCTGGATTAATGTCTTTCGGATTCGCGTTGCTTTTAGTATTTGCTTATATGATTTTC
>JABSPC010000268.1 GCA_013215515.1 Crocinitomicaceae bacterium | reverse complement strand
GTATTCATGTATTCCGTAATGGTTTATGATTCAAAATTCAAATACTATGATTACAATTCAGAGGACTATGAAGCATTCACCCAATTGTGGGAAAGCTATCTACTAAGCACATATTGGATTGGTTGGGGAATTTTGCTAATCTCCATTCCAGCAATGAAACGTTTTTAAACATACATGTGGGCACTGCCGAAAAGCAAATAACCTTATCTTTATTCTACAAAAAAGAAATCTTATGATCAGATATGTGCTTATTGGCGCCGCACTTGGAGTTGTTTTTGCTTTAGCGGTAGGCTATTTAAAGAAGAAGTAATTTACATAACCTCTTCTCATTTACTTCATTAGGAATCGCAGAATGTAACCCTAATGGGATAAACTCAGTATTTACTAATAATTTATAATCTTATCTTTGAACATGTTGAAGTCTATTTTCTCCATATCATTAATTGTAATTTTCCTCGCAGGAATTGTCGGGATCAATTATGATACGCACTATTGTTGCGGAGAAGAGATTGCTGCTGAATTTTCAATTATACCTCACCCACTGACTTGTGGAATGATGGGGCAGGATTCAGACAACGAAAACGAAGGTGAAACAATATCGCAGGTTTGTTGTGAAACAGATCATCTTGCCTTTGAAATCGACAACGATTATGTAAAATATGCAATGCACGACCATGATATCCAACAAGTGGATATTATACCAATGGACGTCGTTTTGGCAACTGCACAATTGCGTGCAAAACCACAATATCAGGACTTAGGCTACTCGCCTCCTCCTCTGGATCGGGACATTATTGTTCTCATCCAATCTTTCCTTATTTGATTTAAGTCCATACAACGGGTTCAATCCATTTTGAACAGGTATTCGCGTACCCTGTATTTTCTTATTTAATCAAATGAATAATGTTAAACCATATCGTTAATTTTTTTCTTGACAACAAACTTGTCGCATGGCTACTTCTAGCTGTCTGTATAGGTTGGGGAGTTGTAACTGCACCGTTCGATTTTGGAGTCGAATCACTCCCGCGCGATTCAGTATCCGTCGATGCAATTCCGGATATTGGCGAGAATCAACAAATAATTTTCACCAAATGGACCGGTCGATCTCCTCAAGATGTTGAAGATCAAATCACCTATCCATTAACCTCATCTTTACTTGGAATATCTGGGGTTAAAAGCGTCCGTAGCAATTCAATGTTCGGGTTTTCGAGCATCTATATCATTTTCGAAGAAGATGTTGAATTCAATTGGAGTCGAGATCGAATTGATGAGAAGTTAAATTCATTACCAACGAACTTATTGCCTCCAGGCGTTCAACCCAAGCTCGGACCTGAGGCAACTGGACTTGGACAAATATTTTGGTACACGCTTGAAGGGCGCGACAAAGATGGAAACGCAACAGGAGGGTGGGATTTACACGAACTCAGAACGATCCAAGACTTTCAAGTAAGTTATGGCTTGTCATCTGCAAGTGGAGTTGCTGAAGTCGCATCGGTTGGTGGCTTTGTCAAAGAGTACCAAATTGATGTAGATCCAGACAAAATGAAGGCCTACGGAATAACATTGCAACAAGTAATGAAATCCGTCAAGGAAAGTAACCTCGATATCGGAGCTCAAACGCTCGAAATCAATATGGTTGAGTACTTCGTTCGTGGCTTGGGATACGTTGAGTCCGTTGAAGACGTAGAGTTGAGCGTCGTGACGGTTAAAGACAATGTTCCAATTCGAATTAAAGACATCGCCATTGTTAATATTGGTCCAGCGAGCAGACGAGGGATTTTAGATAAATCAGGAGCGCCAGCTGTTGGAGGCGTTGTCGTTGCACGATTTGGAGCAAATCCAATGGAAGTAATCGATAACGTTAAAGCTAAGATTGCTGAAATATCACCTGGACTTCCAAAAAAGACATTGACCGATGGAACAGAATCGCAAGTTACAATTGTCCCATTCTATGATCGATCGGTGTTAATCAACGAGACGATTGGAACGTTGGAGGAAGCACTAACGCTCGAGATTCTAATAACAATTATCGTCGTAATTCTAATGCTCCTGAATTTGAAGTCATCCTTATTGATTTCTGGTTCCTTGCCCGTCGCGGTCCTATTGTGTTTTGTTGGAATGCGCTATTTTGGAGTAGACGCCAATATCGTTGCACTTTCTGGAATTGCTATTGCAGTAGGAACAATGGTCGACATGGGAATTGTTCTCACCGAGAGTATGGTGAGTCATTTGAAAATTGCTCCGCCTGATCAACCCGTTCGAACAACGATATACATTGCAACCGTTGACGTTGCTTCAGCCGTAGTTACAGCCGTTTCCACAACAATTGTGAGTTTCTTACCCGTGTTTACAATGGAAGCTGCAGAGGGAAAACTATTCCGTCCTCTAGCATTCACAAAAACATTCGCGCTCATTGCATCAATCATCGTTTCAATCGCGATAATTCCTCCCTTGGCTGAGAGCTTATTCAGAATCAAGAAGCGAGGAAATCTTTCCGCATATTTCACGAATGCCTCGTTGTGTGTTTTGGCTATAGTACTATTGTTTACAGATTATTCTTTCTTTGGCGTCTTCGGTTTTGTCGTAGGTTTAACTGGAATCGCCGCAACTTATTTGAACGGATTCGAAGAAGGAAAATGGACAGTCAAATTCAATTATTTTAAAAACATACTTTACGCTTTAGTTGTATCGTGGCTCCTTGCTAAAATTTGGATGCCTCTAGGTGTAATGGAAAGCCTTACTTCCAATTTCATCTTCGTCAGTTTCATCATCGGAACCATCATTGGCTCCTTCTATGTGATCATTCATTTCTATGAGAACATCTTGCGTTTTTTACTTGAAATAAAATTGCTGTTCATTGCTGTAATTGTTGGGATTGTATTCTTTGGGCTTCAAATAATGTTGAGTTCTAAAAGTGAATTCATGCCTGCGCTCAATGAAGGGTCGTTTCTATTAATGCCCTCTACAATGCCGCATGCAGGTATGGAAATGAACGAGGGCAGCTTGCGAGCATTAGACATGGCCGTTGCAACCATTCCAGAAGTTGAAACGGTTGTAGGAAAAGCAGGAAGAATCGAAAGCTCTCTTGATCCCGCACCAATGTCGATGTTCGAAAACATTATCATTTACAAATCAGAATACGCCACGGATGATCACGGTCGTCGACTTCGTTTTAAAACAAATGGAAAAGGACATTACTTGGTTCGTGTGAGTGAAAATGGATCGAAACCTAAGAAAGGTGAACGGTCTGGCATAATTGCATTCGATAACAAGAGCCGTTCATTTAAAGCACATAAAGACAAGGAGTTTTACAAAAGCGTTTCTTCGAATTCAAAAGAATTGGTAACGACAAAAAGATCAGTAGAAGATTATTTGGTAAGGGATGAGTACGGAACGTATTTCAGACAGTGGAGAGAAAAAATCAAATCTTCAGATGATATCTGGAATGAGATTGAAGCCGTTACAAAACTTCCAAGTTTAACTACAGCACCAAAACTTCAACCGATTCAAACCCGGCTGATCATGCTTCAAACGGGAATGCGAGCACCAATGGGAATCAAGGTGAAAGGAACAAATTTAGCAACCATTGAAGCCTTTGGACTTGAGCTAGAGAAGTTTTTAAAGCAATCAAAAGGAGTAAAAAAACAAGCCGTGTTCGCGGATCGAATTATTGGTAAGCCTTATTTATTGATTGACATCAATCGTGAAGCAATTAGCCGATACGGGTTGACCATTGCCAGTGTTCAAGAGCAAATTCAAGCTGCAGTTGGTGGAATGGTAATGTCGTCTACCGTTGAAGGCAGAGAAAGCTTTGGAATGCGCGTTCGCTATCCAAAAGAGCTAAGGAACGATCCGAGTAAAATCAAAGCGATCTATCTATCAACGCCTTCTGGAACCCAAATTCAACTGGGAGATGTTGTTGATATCAGATACGAACAAGGTCCACAATCAATAAAAAGTGAAGATGGGTTTTTGGTTGGATATGTCTTGTTCGACAGAATTTCAGACGAAGAAGCAAAGGAATTAGGGATCGAACCTTATACAGATCTGGAAGTCGTTGAAATGGCTCAGGAATTTTTAAAAAAGAAAATTGAAAGTGGAGAGCTTAAAATCCCGAATGGAGTTAGTTATGCTTTCGCGGGGAACTACGAGCAGCAGGTAAGAACAAACGAACGGTTGATGATTGTTATTCCAATTTCCTTAATTCTGATCTTCCTCATTCTGTACTTCCATTTTAAATCGGCTATTACTTCCCTACTTGTTTTTAGTGGTGTATTCGTTGCTTTTGCTGGTGGGTTCATTATGATTTGGTTGTTCGGTCAAGATTGGTTTATGAATTTTGACTTTTTCGGAACGAATATGCGCGAGCTCTTCCAAATGAAAACAATCAATATGAGTGTCGCCGTCTGGGTTGGGTTCTTGGCCCTCTTCGGAATTGCTACCGATGATGGAGTTCTCGTTGGTACTTTCTTGAAAGATAGTTTTAAGGCCAATAAACCTAAGAACATCGAGGGAATTAGAAATGCAGTCGTGGAAGGCGGTAAACGTAGAGTTCGCCCAGCAATGATGACAACTGCAACAACCATTCTGGCCTTGCTTCCGATTATGACGTCAACAGGTCGTGGTTCTGACATTATGATCCCTATGGCGATCCCGTCATTCGGTGGAATGGTCTTCAATATCATTACAATGTTCACCGTCCCAGTCCTTTATTGCTTCTGGCAAGAATGGAAATTCAGACTGAATACAAATTCAAATAAAACACTACAAAATGGATAAATCAATATTACATATCGGGACTTCGATACTGTTTACGGTCTTGATTTCTCTGAGCTCAAATGCGCAATCATTGGATTCAGTTCTGATGATGGCCGTTGAGAACAATCCTGAGCTTAAAGCGCTTCGACTCGAATATGAGGCTGAGGTGGAAAAGAAGAATCAAGTCAGCGCATGGAAGAATCCAGAGTTGGGTGTTGGTATTCCAGCTTTGCGACCTGAAACGCGCCTTGGACCTCAAATAATGATGGTTGGAGCAAAACAAATGTTCCCCTGGCTTGGTACTACTAAGTCGAAGGAAAACGTTGCTATTGCAATGGCAAAATCAAAGTATGAGCGAATTTCGGCTTTGAAGCTGGATCTCTTTCAAACGATCAAATCGGCGTATTACGAACTTTGCTTAATTGATCGGAAGTTGGACATCGTACTTAAAAACACGGAAGTGTGTCACTCGATGGAGACAATCGCTTTATCAAAAGTAGAAAGTGGACAAGGAAGCGCGGCGAATGTTTTGCAATCGCAATTGCGCATCAAAAAACACCATCATGATTTAGACCTTCTGGACGTTCAAAAACGAAAGTTCTATTCAATCATAAACGTTTTAATCAATCAAGACGTTACAACGCCAATTCTAGTTGAAGACACCTTCACAGAACCTGTTGAAATTGAGGTAAACCTTGAAGCGTATCGAGCGAAGATCAAAGAACACCATCCGTTAATTGTTGAGATCAATAACAAAATTGAAGTTTCTCAATTCAAGCAAGAAGTCAATAGAATTGATGGAAAACCAACTTTTGGAATTGGAGTTGATTATGCATTGGTTAGCGAAAGAACGGATGCTAATCCAACTGGAAACGGCCGTGATATCCTCATACCGAAAGTAATGTTGAGCATTCCCCTTTACCGCAAAAAGTACGATTCGAGAAACAAACAAGAAGATCTCAATCAACTCGCGTTCGATTATAAAAAGCAGAGCATCGAAGACAAAATGATCGGAATGATTTCAGCATATCAAGTTGAGTTCGATCAAACGAAGCTTCACATTGAATTTATTGAAGTTCAGATTGAAATTACGCGGCAGGCTTATAACATGACGCTTGCAATGTACAGCACGGAAGGAGGAGGGTTTACTGATTTACTTCAATTGGGTCATGACTTAATTAATTATCAATTAGAGCTGGAGGAATCCATTATTGAGACCTACAAAATTCAAGCCCGCATTGACAGATTAACTGATTTTTAGAAGAACGATTATGAAGACAAATCAAATAATAATGCTAATCGGTGTGCTTGTTCTTGGACTTGCCGGTTCTGCTTATGTAATCTCTTCAACAGAAGAAAATAAAAAAATTAAATCTCAAGAAGAGAAGCAAGAAGATGTTCAACCCGCGATAGATGCTATAGACTTTGAACACGAAGCTGT